>SKVS01000042.1 GCA_007129335.1 Spirochaetaceae bacterium | reverse complement strand
TCGGACGCTGGGCAGACCCCCAGCTTCTGGAGGATGAACTCTCCCTCTCTCCCGGACCGGCTCAGCTTCTTGGGGGACTTTTTCAGGGTTTAAGTGGGTATAAAGAACTGCTTAGGTTCCTTTACCGGTACATCGATGATTCTGGAAGACTCAAAGAAGATCAGATACCCGAACTGGTACAGATCCAGAAGCAGATCCAGAGGATCAATCAGGATATTATGGTTACCGCCCGGGGAATTATTTCCCAACAGGGTTCATTTTTTTCAAGCGATACGCCGGTTTTCCGGGAAGGCAGGGTGTTGCTTCCCTTGAAAGCCGATTACAAGGGCCGCATAGAGGGTTTGTTTCATGGTGCCAGCGAATCGGGAGGAACGATTTACATTGAACCGGGTTCCCTGCTGACTCATAACAACGGTTTGAATGAGGCAAAAGCAGCGTATAGCAGGGAAATTCACCGAATACTCAGGCTGATATCCGCTGAATTGCGCAAGAACCTGGATCAGCTGGAGCAGTTGTTTCATTTCTGGAATGATTTTGACGGGTATTATATTCGAGCGCGGTGGATGATTACCACCGCTTCAACCATACCGGAGTTTACCCAGGGAGATTGTGCCCTGGTGAAGGTGCGTCATCCCCTCCTGGGCAAATCAGCCATCCCCCTGGATCTCCGTTTTCTCCCGGATAAACGAATTATTCTTATTAGCGGTCCGAATACAGGTGGGAAAACCGTTGCCATGAAAACTCTGGGACTCATGGTTCTGCTTTCCCAGTTCGGGGTTCCCCTTCCTGCGGCAGAGGGGAGTAAACTTCCCTGGTTCAACGGAGTTTTTGCAGACATCGGGGATGAGCAGTCAATCGAAGAAAATCTTTCAACCTTCAGTGCCCATTTGAAAAATATTGCTGCCATAATGAATGAGGCAAAGCCCGGTTCCCTGGTTCTCATGGATGAACTGGGGACCGGCACCGATCCCCAGGAGGGTGGAGCTCTGGGATTGGCAATTATTGAGAAACTCATTGAGAAGCAGACCTATAGTTTCATAACCTCCCACCATTCTTCCCTGAAAGCATATGCCTACAGCCACGGGGCAATGGAAAATGCCTCCATGGAATTCGACAGTCAGAATAAAATTCCTACCTATACAATACGGTACGGTATTCCCGGAGCCAGTCGGGCTCTGGAAATTGCCCAGGGTGTGGGATTCCCGCCGGATGTGCTCCATCGGGCCCATGAATTTCTGGATAGTTCTGCAAATCCTCTGGAAAAGCTCATTGAAAGTATCGGGGAAAAGGAGCGCATGCTCGATTCACTCATTCATGATCAGCAGAAGCTTCGGAATGAACTGACCAATGGTACCAGGGACTTGGAACAAAAGCAGGAAGAATTTCAGAAACAGCTTGCCCGACACAAGCAGGATAAACTGCAGCAGGTCAACGCTTATTTGGCAGAATCCCGTAAGACCATTGAGAAGGCTATGGCAGATTTTCAAGCCAGTGCCAAAGCTCTGTTGGAAGGCAGTTCTGATGAGGCTCAGAAAGCCAGACAAGATTTGCAGGATTTACGACAGGTAATGATTCAACAGACCAGTCACTTTGAGCAGGAATCTGAAGATACAAAAAGACAGATGAAAAAGCTGGCACACAAGAGGGTTGTCCAATTGAAACCGGGACTAGAGGTTCAGGTAGAGGGAACTACCCAAAAGGGTACCCTGGTGAAACAGGTAAAGGATGGTAAATGGATAGTTGCTGCCGGAATGGTAAAGCTTACCCTGGATGCCCACACCCTTGTTCCTATACAAACCGATGGAGGGGGAAAGAGATTTTTTGTACCGGAGAAAGAACATAAGAAATACTTCCGGCCAGTGGAGCATGAAGCGGTTGCTGTGGGTTCATCCGGTGCAGCACCCCGGTTTACCCTGGATGTTCGGGGACAGCGGCTCGAAGAAGCGGTTAAAAACGTTCAGGAACAAATTGAGGGAGCTGCTGTTCACGGCCTGGACTTCTTTGCCATAATTCACGGTAAGGGAACAGGAATTCTTCAAGCCGGAATCCACGAACATTTAAAAAACCACTCATTTGTACAAGACTTTCATTTTGCCCGTCCCGAAGACGGAGGTACAGGAAAGACCCTCGTATATCTCAGGAGGAATTGATTTATGAGCATGTTTCACCCTAAAACCAATGCCTTCGATAAGCGAATGAAAGAACTCTTCGATGAAATAGATGATGAGCTGGAGGAGGAGTTCGGTGACCGATATCCCCTGCACCCCAACAGGCCAAAAAGGGGAGCAACTGCAAACAAATCTGCTGATGGTCTGTTCAACATCGGAGTGCAGTTTACCCCAGGATACGGCAGTGAACAGGGCAGGGGGTATGTGGTGGATTTTAGAATTGCCACCCTTGCAAAAGTTTGTTCCCATGAACGAGAATTGTTCTTAGATAGGGTGGTGGAGTTAATAAAACTAAACCTTCCGGAATTTTTTCCCGACAGGCACTTAGAAATTGTCCGGGATGGAAGCGTGTTTAAAATTATAGGAGATTTTTCCCTGGGGTCCTTATAACGAGAATGCCTTACATGGACAGAGTAAGTGGCAATTGGGTAGAAGTTGACATTGTAATTCTCAGAAAATGAGAATTACGGGATAACAGGGTTTTTTTCTTGTCATCCCAGATAGGTTTCTGTATAGTTGAGCAAAGTAGTACTAAGAAATACAAGAGCGGAGGAATCATGGAAATCCAGGTTCAGGAATTGTTGGAAACCATTAAACGTGATGGTGTGGAAGCAGCCGAGAAACAGGCCCAGGAAATTATAGCTTCTGCGAAGGAAAAGGCTGAAGCACTGGTTGCCGAAGCTGAAAAAAAAGCCCAGGCCAGAATTCAGGAGCAGGAACGGGCCGTAGCCCAAATGCAGGCCTCAGGCAAAGCAGCTCTCTCCCAGGCAGGCAGGGACCTGGTTCTTTCGGTAGAAAAGCAATTAAAGCTCGTGTTTGACCGGGTTGTTAACGAAACAGTGAAGGAAACGTATCAAGCTGCTGTTCTGGAAGATGCTCTATTGGCTGTTGTCAAGAATTGGGCTGGCAAGGATGAACCTGGTTCGGTGCTGCTGAACGAGAAGCAGGAAAAGGAACTCACTGCTGCCCTCAAAGGTCAGCTTGCAAAGGCTTTTAGTAAGGGTGTTACTATTCAGACATCCGGTAAGGTTGCAGGTGGTTTTCTTGTTCAGGAAAAAAACGGTGCT
>SKVS01000067.1 GCA_007129335.1 Spirochaetaceae bacterium | reverse complement strand
CCGGCCCCAGGCAGTAGGATTGAGAATTGCCATGTGGAAGGAAGACAAGGAAACCCTGGATCGACGGGATTACATGCTGGATCTTTTTCCCGACCTGAAAATAGCATACAAACGCTTAGCCAAAACCTTGAGCGGCGGTCAACGACAAATGCTGTCTATAGGCCGGGCACTGATGAATCCGAACAAGATTCTCCTTATCGATGAGCCGAGCAAGGGACTTGCCCCGGTAATCATTGAATCCCTTGCCCATGCCCTGCAGGAGGTGAGTAAAACAACCACTGTTCTCTTGGTAGAGCAGAATTTTGCTCTTGCTTGTGCGGTTGGAAAACGGTTCTACATAATTAATGAAGGACGAACGGTAGAAAACGGGTTAGTTGCGGATCTTGTTAAAGACAAGGAACTTCAGGCTAAGCACCTGGGAATTTAGGAGGCTTTCATATGGGAACGCTGGTTACCCTTGTAATTAACGGACTTGCCCAGGGAGCCTTGGTCTTCCTCATGGCATCCGGTTTGTCCATCATCCTTGGGATGATGGGAGTTATTAACTTTGCCCACGGAACCCTGTTCCTCTGGGGCGGTTACTCGTACGTATGGTCGTATTATGCATTGAGATTTCATGTTGTCATGAACAATATTCCTGATGCTGTTCCCTTACAGCCCTTTGGGAGTATTCTGACTATTCAAGGGGTTCAAATTCCTGCTGGTCAGTCGCTGAGCTTTCCTCAGGAACTCATGATCTTCGTGGGTGCCCTTCTGTTCGCCGTAACTATAGTGTTCATTATGGGGCTGATTTTTGAAAAGCTCTTTATTCACCGGGTCTATGGAAACGCCCCTGCACAGATTCTGATAACCTTGGGGCTTCAAGTTGTTTTTACAGACCTGGTACGGGTTATTTGGGGTCCAAACCCCTTTCCTATTGATAGGCCTCCTTTTCTTGGTGGAGTAACCGCCTTGGGAACTGCCCGTATTGTTCATTACAATATCTTCCTTATCGTGGTTGGAGCGCTTGTTGCCTTCATTATCCACCGAATTCTTACCCGGTCAAAAATTGGAATGATCATCCGCGCTGGACTACAGAGTCCCCAGCATGTTCAGTCCCTTGGTATCGATATTAAGAAATACTTTACCCTGGTTTTTGCCGCTGGTTCAGCACTGGCAGGTTTGGGGGGTGCCCTGTACATGCCCCTGGTTGGGAATGTTGTCTCTACTGCCGGCATGAATAACCAGATCCTCGCGTTTATCGTAGTAGTAATTGGAGGGCTGGGCAGTTTTATGGGCTCCTTCCTCGGTTCAATTTTCCTTGGGCTTATGGGCGTAGGAGTAGCACTTCTTTTCCCGGCCTTGTCTGTTGTGGCAAACGTGCTCATTATGGCACTGGTGCTCATGTTCAAGCCTGAAGGCTTATTTGGAATGGCGGTACAGAAAAAATGAAAAACATGTTAGCTTCAAAATTAAATATTCCCAGAATTGCGTTTCTTGCCGTGCTTTTCGGGATTTTCCTGGTTCTTCCCCACCACCTTACCAACGCTCGGTTAATTATGTTCAGCCGTATATTTATTCTGGCTGTATACGGCATGAGTTACGATCTTTTGCGGGGGTACACGGGTTTTATTAACCTCGGGCAGGCTATCTTCTTCGGAAGCGGGGTGTACATGGGCATTATTTTCCTGAACATCCAGAATGACCTGTGGTTTTTCCTCTTAGCCCTTGGAGCTATAACACTCTACGCTCTTCTTGGCGGACTGCTGCTGAGCAAAATAGTAAACCGTACCGGTGGGGTAGTTGCTGGTGCAATGGTAACCCTGGCAGTAGGTGAAATTGTACGGAACATTGCTGAGCGTTGGAGGGATGTTACCGGTGGTCAGGACGGGCTTCCCCTGCGTTTTTCCCGGGTAGCCCTGGATCCCCTGTTTACCAACAGGATTGGGGGATACTACTTTGCCCTGGCTTTTCTCATTGTCATGACCATTGTGCTTCGGATGTTTATCAATTCACCCACCGGACGGGTCATGATGGCAATTCGGGATAATGATCAAAGAGCGCGGTTCCTGGGTTTTAAAACCGATAATTATAAGTCCATTGCTATTATGGTTTCTTCAGTAGCGGCGGGATATGCAGGAGTGTTTTTTGCAGTAATTGTCCGTTTTGCCAATACGGATTACCTGGGAATTGGATACACCTTGAATGCCTTGCTCATTACCCTTGTGGGAGGTACAGGTACCCTGTATGGAGCAATAATTGGGAGTGCCTTTGTTACCTGGATCCAGAGTTTCCTCCTGGACATGAACCGGGCGTTTCCCGGATTTACCCTGCTCCGTTTTCCCATGCTTTTTGTCGGATCCATTTACGTCTTACTGGTAATTTTCATGCCAGGGGGTATTATGGGTGGATTCTACAAGCTCATGGCAATGTATCAGGCAAGGAAGGGGAAGCATGATTAATCTGCCGGCAAATGTGGAAGAACAACGAGTCAAGGTTCAGGGTGTAGAGCTGTACTTCCTGTACAAGGAAGATACTGCCCTCCAGTCGGAACAGCGTCCACCGGTTGTCTTCATCCATGGGAATACGGGTAGCTGTCGTTGGTGGGACCTGAATATGGACCTTCCGGGATTCAATACCTTTGCTCCGGATATGCCCAATTTTGGTCTGTCAGGGGCCCTTGATGAATCGGATATTCATGTTTACGCTGATTATGTTCTCGGATTTGTGGACGCCCTGGAGATCGGAAAACCTGTTATTGTGGGACATAGTCTTGGAGGTGCGGTTGCCCTGAGCCTGGCAGCCCGTCATTCCGACAGGTTATCAGCTGTGGTGCTGGTTGATTCCTCGGCCCCATCGGGCTTGGTAACACCGGAAGAACATTATCCTGTTATTGAAATGTTCAAAACAAACCATGAGCTTTTTGGGAATGCTCTGGGATCAGTCATGCCGACCCTGCAGGATGAGCAACGCAAGGCCATGTTAGTGGACCTGGCAACAAAGATGAATCCTGACTCGTTTGCAGGTAATGCCCGAGCTCTTTCCCGTTTCGATGTAACCGATAAGCTGAAAAGCTTCGACAAACCGGTTGCTATTTTCTGGGGAGACATGGACTCAATAATTACGAAAGACATGGTAAGCGAAACGGTGAGTGCCTTCAAAGCTTCCAACCCCCGTCTTGTAGAGTTTCCCAAGGTTGGCCACTCACCCATGGTGGAAACCCCGGACAGGTTTAACGAAGAACTGCTGAATTTTTT
>SKVS01000030.1 GCA_007129335.1 Spirochaetaceae bacterium | reverse complement strand
TGGAACAGCATGAAAGTCATGCAGAAAAGAACCTGCCTGCCCGGGTAGTGCAGGATCTTCAGAGTTCTGATTGGCTGTTTGGCAGGGGCAGTGGTGACATGAAAGCCGGTGGAGTTATTCATTTTGCTTTGCTGGAAGAGTACTGTAATGAACAGGATTTTCAGGGAAACATAGTCCTTCTGAGCGTTCCCGATGAGGAAAGCCTTTCTAAGGGAATGTTGGCCGCAACCGAGCTTCTTTGTGACCTTCGGGACCGTTTCAACCTTGATTTTCAACTGACAATAAATGGGGAACCTTACTTTGATCAGGTAAAAGACAAGGCAGTCATGTATCAGGGATCGGTTGGCAAGATTATGCCCGTGGTATTTGTTAAGGGAGTAAAAAGTCATGTATGTGACCCCTACAGCGGAATTAATCCCTCACTCATTTTAGCGGCAATCCAGCAGCGGACCGAACTGAATGTGGATTTATGCGATGGGGTTATCGGTGAGGCAACACCGCCCCCGGTGTGGGTGAATTTGAAGGATCGCAAAAAAGCCTACGATGCCTCAATACCCGATGCAGCCAGTGGGTATTTCAATTGGCTTACTTTTACCAAGTCCCCTACTGAAATTCTCCGTCGTTTAAAAGACATTTCCAAAGAAGCTTTGGACAGTACGATTAACCGACTTGAGGCGTCCTGGATAGCGTACAATCAGCTTCAAGGAGATGCTAACTGGGAGGCTTTAGAAATCACCGGAAGGATCCTTGAGTTCCAGCAATTATACCAAATGGGCCTAGATGCAGGGGGTACAGATTTCGTCCAGGCATATGATGAGCAACAGGAAGTAATTCGAGAAATGTTGGCAAATCATGAGATAGTTCTGCCCGAAGGAGCCTTGAGACTCATGGAATTCCTGGTGGATTATCTGGACCTGAAAGGCCCGGTGGTTGTACTGGGAATCTCGGGACCCTATTACCCCCATGTAACCAATAGTCTTATTCCCAATGGTCACCGCTATAACCTCCATGCCCTGGTAAATGAAATATCGACTGATCTATACGGTGTTCCGTACACCACGAGGGATTACTTCATGGGAATTTGTGACTTATCCTATGCCTCCTGGATTGGTGATGACCGGGATATTCAAGTGATCAAATCTAATAGTCCTGGTTGGGATTATTTGTATAAAATACCTTTTCATGCCCTGAAACAATTGCAGATGCCTGTGGTAAATATAGGCCCCTGGGCAAAGGACCTACACAAAACCACCGAGAGGGTTTACCTGCCGGAGGTTCTGGAGCGCATTCCAACCATTACCGATCGGGTTATTCGAACCGTGCTTGCAGGGAGGTAAACCGTGAAACGAATTGTTGTCAGTCAGTACGGAGGTCCGGAAAAGCTGGTACTCCAGGATTCCCCAGCTCAGAAGCCCGACCCGGGGCAGGTACTGGTTCATCTGCAGGCAGCCGGAGTTAATCCGGTGGATGGATATCGTCGAGCGGGTTCCCATGGGTACAATCCACCGTTGCCATTCACTCCGGGCTTTGAGGGAGCTGGAGTGGTTGCTGATCTGGGAGACGGAGTCACCGGGTTGGAAGTTGGCCAGTCGGTATATGTGGGTTGGTCGGTAACGGGTACCTACGGTCAGTGGTGTTTGGCAGCCAGCCATAGGGTTTTTCCTCTGCCATCCGGACTCTCCATGGAACAGGCAGCAGGGTTGTTTGTTCCCTATTTTACCGCCTACCGAGCGCTGGTCCATCGGGGTCAGTTTCGAAAAGGAGATAAGATTCTTATTCATGGAGCAAGCGGGAGTGTGGGTTTAGCAGCCATACAGTGGTGTGTTTTCCTGGGGTTAGTACCCTGGGGAACTGCAGGGAGTTCCCATGGTGTGCAAAGGGTTCTGAATGCCGGTGCGGTGGGTTGTGAAGACCATGGTGAGACAGACTATCTGAATAAACTCAAAGAACAATCTGGGGGTTTCGACGGAATTTTAGAAATGAATGCACACCTGAACTTGGATAAGGATCTGGATGTACTGACAGTTGGGGGCAGGGTAGTCGTAATTGGAAGTAAGGGGGAAGTCTCCCTGAATCCCCGGAAAACCATGGGAATTGAGGCTGATATCCGGGGAATGGTTCTCATGAAAGCTGATGAAGGGGAGTTAGAAGAGACTCACCTGGCCCTCGTTCAGGGAGTTTCCCGGGGGGTAATTCGCCCCTGGGTGGGCAAGGTATTGCCGATAAAACAGGCACCCCAAGCCCATGAACTGATGGACCGAAGTCCATCAGAAGGGAAAATCATCCTGTCCACAGAAATATAATCCTAGGGCCTCCGTATACCTGGAAGACTTGGGGTGGCGGGTAAGCTAGGTGCGCTGGGTAAGCTAGGAACACTGGGCAGGTCTGGTACGGAAGGCAGACTTTCAGTACCGGGTAAGGTGGGCACATCTGGCAGGTCAGGAAGATCCGGTACACCAGGAAGTCCCACGGCATCCAGTACCTCGGATACCGTCGGTGGTCTGGGAATGAGCGCGGTAATGGTATCGGTGATTTCTTTTTCCAGGTTTTCTATTCTTCGCTGGTATGTCCTTGCCTGATCGGTATAGTCTCGAACCTGTTGTTCATAAGCCCGAATTTCCGCCTCCATTTCTGCTATTCTTGTCATGTAAGGCGCAATGAGTTTCCGGGCTTGATTTTCCAAGTAAGCAGATAGTTGGGCAATTTGTTCCATAGCTAAAGCTTGGGCTTCTCTGGCAAGGGGTTCGGCAGTATTGCTGGATAGGATAATATTCTGTGGATCAGCAGATATGTTGACCGAAAGGGAATCTAATTGTTCCAGAGTATTTAGAACTCTGCGGGTTACCTCGTTCATCCCACTTTCAACAGGAATGAAATGTTGGTTCCTTAGAGTGAGATTTGCTTCAAGCGTCAGGAATCCATCGGGCCGGACTGTGAATTGGGTAGAAACTGACAGGTTACCTTGAATCCTCCGTGCTGGAAGGACTCCCTGGGGCAGGTCTATCCCGAACTTGTGCTGGTTAAAAGTGGCGGAGGTGGTTATTTCCATACCCTGGCTGTCCGGTGCAAAGGATGTCTGGATTCCTATTTCTTCCTGATCAGAATCAAAGGATACCTGAACCAACCCGGGACTGGCTGTTCGCTGTGGATGGGATGATAGAGAAGAAAGTTCAATCGAGAAACTCCGCTCACCCTCCAAGGTAAGAAAAGCGTTTTCCAGGTAAAACCGGGGCCGGA
>SKVS01000371.1 GCA_007129335.1 Spirochaetaceae bacterium | reverse complement strand
TGAGCATTTTACTACTATTTAATCCTTTGAGGCAATTTAAAAACAAAACTAATCTTATCCAAGTGGAAAAAACAAAGTCGTGGGTATAATATAGAAACAGATCCTTGTATGGGCAAGGAAAGACTGCGTTATTCTATACTCTCGAAAACTCTCTAACAGGATTTCGCTGTTTTCACCTGCGTATTGGGTTCTTACAATTAGTGTTCTTCTAAATGTTTCTTATGTCCTGAAAGCTGCCGATCTTTTCTGACTAATTAGGTAATAAATTATTGATTTTCAAAAAAAAATCAACTATCATGGTAACAAATCATTATACTACCCAAAAAAACCTTTATATTATGAGTAGTAATGGTTACCCTATGTATGTGAAAATTGATCAACTGGAGGACGGTGGTGTTTCAAAAACAGGCAATAATGCGCAAGGTACTGTATTCATTGGTACCAATTCTCCTATGGTCCCTCTATCTTTATGGATGGCGGGTTCTTGCACTGGGAGGGGTCGTATTTGGAGTAGGAATTCTTTCAGAATTCCTAATGGAAAAACCTCGGAATAAAAAGGTAAGTGAAGCAGTCCTGGTAACAAGTGCCCTTCTTACACTTTCCCTTCCCCCTGCAGTTCCCTTGTGGATAGCAGCCATTGCATCGGTATTCGGCGTTGTCATGGCAAAGGAAGTTTTCGGTGGCTTTGGTCGGAATATATTTAACCCGGCAATTGCTGGAAGATTGTTTACCTACATTTCCTTCCCCTTGCTCATGCAGACAACATGGATGCTTCCAGGAAACTTTGGTTTTCTCGGACTGAATAACCGTTCCCAGGGCAGCACACCCGTAGAAGCACTCTTTATGCTTGTGATTATTGGAGTTGCCTACCTTATCATCACCCGAAATTATGGAAATAAAAAACTTGTTGGGGGTACGATTGGCGGTGCAATTGCCCTAATCATTGGGGGATACCTTCTGACCGCTTTCACCATTGGATACGCCCCCGAGGTAGATGTAGTAACCACAGTAACACCCCTGGAACTTTATCGGGGAGCAACGGGTGAAGGTTTACCTCCTTCAATGGCCTACCTGAAAGACAATACCCTGGCAAACCTCTTTCTTGGCAGGAGATCCGGGTCTATCGGAGAATCATCCATCCTGCTCATTCTTCTTGGCGCAATATACATGGTGTATACAAAAACCGCGAACTGGAGAATGATGGTTTCTACCCTGGTTTCCGCAGCTGCCCTCAGCGCGGCCCTGTACTACACGGGAAACATGCCTCGCCTCGCACCGGAATTTGCCGCCCAGGGAAAAACGCTTTTCGAAAGCCTGGAATTTCTCTTGAAGTTCATGTTCAGTGGCAGCCTAATCTTTGTAGCTGTTTATATGTCCACCGATCCGGTTTCGGCACCTAACAAACCTCTGGCTCAGCTCCTTTATGGCACCATTATCGGTACCGTTACCGTATTGGTTCGGGTCTACTCGGGATTTCCTGAAGGCACCAGTTTTGGAATTCTCATGGCCAATACCTTCGCAAGCTATTTGGATGAACTGGTACCCGCACCGAAGAAAAAAGCCAAGAAGGTATAGGGAAGGAGAACTGTATGAATAAAAACGGACTGGTTTACACTATTGTTTTTTCTTTTGGGATCACCTTCATATTGGTTTTTCTTCTAGCTCTTGCTAACGAGAGTACAATAGAAATAGTAGAACAAAATGAACGGGTAAACGAATACAGCGCAGTATTGAATGCCTTGGGAATTGACTTCGACCCCAGAAGCCCCCAGGACATCATTGCAAAGTATGGAGAAATAGAACGGGTTGCCCTGGACGATGGATCCCTGTACTACAGGGCTCAGGTCGGGGGGCAAAATCTCATTGCCCTACCCTATAGGGGGGCGGGTATTTGGGGAACCATAGAAATTGTCATTGGCATGAAGGCTGATCTAACCCGTTTCACTGGATTGACCATTGTCAGCCACAGCGAAACCCCGGGTCTTGGTGCTCGGATAGAGGAATCGTGGTTTACCGACCAGTTTGTGAACCAGCGAATTCCCGAAACCGGCTCTATTGACTTTGTACGAGGCGCTGGAACCGGAGATACAGACAAAGATAATACCCAGGTAGATGCCATTACCGGGGCTACAGGAACAAGTAACAGCATGCGTAGAATCATTGCATCCGGTCTGGATAAAATCCGTGGAATTGTGGGAGGGAATTCATGAGCGAAGGGAAGACAATTCTCAAAAACAATATTTGGGATAATAACCCTATTCTAATTCAAATCTTGGGTATCTGTTCAACCTTGGCAGTTACTAATCTGTTGACCAACACCTTCATTATGACCCTTGGGGTGAGTTTTGTTACCGCCTTATCGAGTTTCACGATCTCTGTCATAAAAAAGCTTATTCCCAGGAAGGTGCGGATGATTGTACAAACCCTGGTAATCGCTTTCTATGTCATCATTGTTGATATTCTTCTGCGGGCTTATTCCCCGGAAATCAGTAAAAACCTGGGGCCCTATGTTGGACTGATTATTACCAACTGCATTATCATGGGGCGAGCAGAAGCCTTTGCTCAGTCGAATCCCCCCCTGATTAGTTTCTGGGATGGGCTTACAAGCGGTTTAGGTTATATGTCGGTTCTCATGCTCATGGCTTTTGTCAGAGAATTGCTTGGATTTGGCACCCTTTTTGGTTACCGGATATTCCCCATAGCCTATGCTTCCGGAGGCTTCAACTGGACCATAATGGTAATGCCCCCCAGCGCTTTCTTCCTGGTGGGTATCCTCCTCTGGATAGCCAAGGGAATGATGCTGCGAAATGAAACAGGAGGAAAAAAATGAGCCCCGATCTGAATCCCTTTTCACTCTTTTTTGCATCAATATTTACCTCGAACATTTTGTTATCAAACTTCCTGGGAATGTGTTCTTTTATTTCAATTTCGAAAGACATGAAAAGTTCGAACGGTCTTGGAATGGCAGTGACCTTTGTCCTGGTAATTACCGGAATAGCCAACTGGCTGGTTCTCCACTATATTCTTATCCCCCTGGGGCTGGAGTATCTTCAGACCATCTCCTTTATTCTGGTGATTGCCTCACTGGTTCAGCTTGTGGAAACAACTTTGCGTAAAATCAGCCCGACCCTTTACCAGGGGCTTGGTATTTTTCTCCCCCTGATTACCACCAATTGTGCCATTATGGCGGTGGCTCTTCTGGCTGTTAGGGAAGAATTTGCATTTATTGAAGCAGTG
>SKVS01000189.1 GCA_007129335.1 Spirochaetaceae bacterium | reverse complement strand
TAATTTCTATTATATTTAGAGTACTAAGGAATAACCCGGTATCCCCATGAATTTTCCCCAAAAATGATGTGTGTATTCTCGGGCCTTTATTCCATTGGGTTTGTACCGTGTTGGTATGAACGAAAGAAAACGTATATGCAAAAAGGAGTTTTGTATGAATAGTTTCAAAAAGGTTGTAATTTTTGCCCTTATTGCCGTGTTCCTGCCGGGTATGGTATTCGCAGGTGGGGCTCAAGCAGACCAGGGGAAAACGGTGAACCTGGTTTACCCCAACTGGGAAGAAGGGGTTGCATGGACCCACTTTCTGGCAGCTGTCCTGGAAGATGAAATGGGTTATACGGTAAATCTGACCGCAGCGGATGTTGGTCCTGGATTTGCTTCGGTTGCAGCAGGAGACCAGGATTTTTTCATGGAAGCATGGTTGCCCAATCTTCATACCATTTACACCGAGGGTACCGACATTGAGGAAATCGCAAAGATTTACTCCGACGGAGTTGTAGGTCTTATTGTACCCCTCTACATGGCTGAAGACGGGGTAACAGCATTGTCTGACCTTGCTCGGCCTGAGGTTGTAGAAAAACTCGGTGGACAATTAACCGGTATCGATGCGGGTGCTGGTATGATGATCCAGACCGAAGAAAATCTTATTCCTGCCTATGGACTCGATGAAGCTGGATTAACATTGGTTGCATCTTCTGGTCCAGCTATGATGGCTGCTCTGGATGCGGCGTACAATAATCAGGAATACTTTGTAGGTATGGGATGGCAGCCCCACTCAATGTTTGGCCGGTACGATCTGGTAATTCTTGAGCAAGACGGGGAACAAATTTTTGACCTTGACGACATTTTCATTATGGGACGCCCCGGTGTTGCTGAAGATCTTCCCGAAGTTGTGGCGTTCTTCCAGAATGTGTATTGGGTCAATGAAACCATCGGTCCTCTCATGGTTGCCATTGGTGATTCGAACCTTTCTACCCTCGAGGCAGCCCGTCAATGGAAAAATGAGAATGAAGACATTTGGCGCGGATGGTTACCGAACTAAGTTCGGAACTTTCTGAGGAACGAAAATGGGGGTGCAATAGATGCACCCCTTTTTTGGCGGCATTTGATATAGAGACTGGAAGGAATTCCGGGTATAAGGAAAAAGTATGGCAATAATTGAAGTGAGGGATTTGTACAAAATTTTTGGGCACAGCCCCAAAAGGGCAATTCCTATGATTAAACAAGGGGTATCGAAACAGGATATTCTCAAAAAAACCGGATGTACCATTGCAATAAACGGTGCAACCTTTTCCATAGAAAAAGGGGAAACCTTTGTGGTAATGGGGCTTTCGGGTAGTGGAAAATCAACCTTTATCCGATGTTTGAACAGACTTATAGAACCAACGGCTGGAGAAATCCTGATCGATGGTGAAGATGTAATGAAAATGAACCAGGAAAAGCTCCGGGAAACCCGGAGGTACAAATTATCCATGGTATTTCAGCACTTCGGTCTGCTTCCCCACAGGAATGTGGTGAGCAATGTTGAATTCGGCTTAGAAATCAGCGGAATGGATAAGGAGCAGCGTCGCGCCAAGGCTATGAAGGCTATTAAACTCGTAGGGCTCGAAGGATTCGAACAGAGTCTTCCATCTGAACTCAGTGGTGGAATGCAGCAGCGGGTCGGTCTGGCCCGTGCCCTGGCTAGTGATCCGGAGGTTCTGCTCATGGATGAGGCTTTTAGCGCACTGGACCCCCTCATTCGTACCCAAATGCAGGACGAACTCCTGGAGCTCCAGGCCCGGATGCATAAAACGATTGTGTTTATTACCCATGACCTCGACGAGGCTCTGAAGTTGGGTGACAGGATTGCAATTCTTGGTCCCGATGGACGGGTTCGTCAAATTGGTACCCCCGAAGAAATCCTTTCAAAACCAGCAGATGATTATGTGGAGAAATTTGTCCAGAATGTTGACCGGTCACGGGTTATAACCGCGGGCAGCATAAAGTTCAAGGCAACCAGTATTACCCATCCCCGGGAAGACCTGGTTGCTGCCATGCGGGTCATGGAACAAAAAAGTATTTCATCGGTTTTTGTTACGGATAACCAGAGAAAGCTCAAGGGAATTGTCACTATTGATGATGCCCTTGCCCTCCAGAAAAAAGGAAGTCATGATATTACCCCCATTATTCAAAACAATGTCTATACAACCAGCCCCGCAACCCCCATTTCTGACCTCCTGACCACGGCACTTCAAACCCGGTATCCCATTGCATTAATTGATGATGAAGGGGTATTTGTCGGAGGAGTCAGCCGGGCAGCAATTATTGCGGAAATGAGCAAGGGTATGGATGAGGGAAATGCCCCCCAAACCCTGAGCGATATCTTAGACTCGAATGGTACTAACCCCGAGGGAGGTGAACAATGGGCTGGGTAAATGAATTCAGAAATCTTGTGGATATTGGCGGAACCTTTGAATTGATTGTACGCTGGCTCCAAAGCAATATGGGATGGTTGTTCAATGCCATTCGCACCGGCGTTAATTCCATTCTCGGTGGGGTCAATGGTTTACTGAATCTGCCACCGGTATTCCTTATGATCCTCCTGCTGACAGTTCTGGCGTGGTTTGTAGCCACCCGGGGTGTTGCCCTGTTTACCTTCTTTGGATTTGGGCTTATTTGGTACATGGGCTTGTGGACCCAAACCATGAGCACCTTTTCCCTGGTTCTAACCTCGGTAATTATTGCTTTGGTTCTGGGTATTCCCCTGGGAATTTGGTCCTCGAAAAAGGACATGGTTTGGGATGTGGTAAGGCCAATCCTGGATTTTATGCAGACCCTGCCAGCTTTTGTGTACCTCATTCCTGCAGTTCTCTTTTTCCGCCTGGGAGCAGTACCGGGAGTAATTGCAACCCTGATTTTCGCCTTGCCTCCGGTTGTTCGTCTGACTAATCTGGGAATTCGTCAGGTACCCAAGGAAATCAAGGAAGCGGCCCTATCTTTTGGTTCGACCAGCAGGCAAATGCTGCTGAAAGCGGAACTTCCGGTTGCTCTTTCGACTATAATGGCCGGGGTGAACCAAACCATAATGCTGGCTCTTTCCATGGTGGTTATTTCGGGTATGATTGGTGCTGGTGGTTTGGGTAACGAGGTTGTCCGGGGAGTAACCCAATTAAGAATTGATGTGGGATTCGAAAGCGGTATTGCCATTGTTATTCTTGCTATTCATTTGGACCGTATTACCCAGGCTCTGGGCACC
>SKVS01000362.1 GCA_007129335.1 Spirochaetaceae bacterium | reverse complement strand
GGTAACCAAAACTTTCATAGTATTCTCCTCTTCTTGTTTCTTCCAATTATTTTATTGAGTCCCCTGAAAAAAGTAAGCAGTGTTCCCAATGTGTCACAAATTGCACTACCTATAGGGCGCATTCTGCCAAATATTCGGTCACATTTTACGCCAAGCCTTTTTTCAGGGGGATCATTGTTTATATTTTACAGTTTCTTAACCAGGCAAACCAGCTGTTACTTCTATGCTCCCATAATCTCTGATTTCCAAAGGAATTACACATCCAGGTGCTATGAGCCCATCCATCCAATGAACAAACTTATCCCATTCCTCAAGAGGAACATAAACCTGAATGGTGCCGCCGAAGCCACCCCCATGAACCCGATGAACCACCTTCCCATGGGAGCTTGGAAAGCTGTCTGCAGCCATGAGAGCAAGAGCGTAGTCCTGATGAACCGGATCATCGATTACATTCTGCAAGTACTTGAAGGAGCTGTTACCCGATTGGGAAACCATGGCCAGCCAGGACGGAATATCTGCGGGTTTTGTCTGTAAATACTTGATCATGTGATCCACCCGGGCATTTTCCTGGAAAAAGTGGGCTGCACGGGCCAGGGCACGACCGGGCAAAAGATCCCGAAGCTGGGAAAAACGCTCCCAAAACAATGCTGGGTCTCCATCGCCCAAAACCGAAGC
The DNA here is from genome assembly GCA_007129335.1 of Spirochaetaceae bacterium. Lineage (GTDB taxonomy): Bacteria > Spirochaetota > Spirochaetia > DSM-27196 > Salinispiraceae > SKVS01. Next base: position 2,568 of record SKVS01000362.1, on the reverse strand, counting down.
TCCAATTTGTTGGGCTACCTGTTTCATTTCAAGGGGAATCGAAGCGTACTGATCGTCTCCACCTACATGGTCACTCTTCGTGTCAATTATTGCCAGCTGATAGCCTGCGGAATGAAAATCCGCAGTGATTCGGGTTATTCGGGGCTGGTCGGGTTGAGAAAAATCAATGCCGATAATCCCCCCGACACTGCACGCCATTTGATCCATGAGACCACTGGGCTTACCGAAGTAATCATTTTCAGCGTATTTGCCGCAGATGGCCCGGTCTACCGGATTGGTTGAAAGGTCATTGAACAGACAATCAAAAACAGTCGCCAGCAAAACTTCAATACAGGCAGAACTCGAGAGTCCCGAACCCTGGAGCACCTGGCTCTGAACCGTTGCATTGAATCCGCCAATCTTTTTATTGTTCGCAGCAAACCATGCGGCCACACCTCGAATGAGCGCATTCGTAGTCCCCTTCTCACCGGGGTGAACATCGAGAAAACCCAGATCCACCTCAAATTCCTGATCCAGGTCGACCGAGTAAAACCGCACCTTTTCATCGGCTGTAGCCGAAACTGCAGCTATTGCATCCAGATTAACCGAGGCAGCAATAACCTTACCATGGTTATGATCGGTGTGATTCCCCGCCAGTTCAGTTCTGCCGGGCGTGGAGAAAAGCCGGATATACCCCGAGTGAGGAAAGTGCTTGTGGTGAGTCAGGATAAGTTCTTCGTAACGCTTTCGCTGAACCCCTATAACGCCCTCACCTGCCCCGTACAACTGTCTGAGTTGAGTGTCCAATTGTCCCTGGTGTAGCAGGGTTGTCCATTGATCTGTGTCCCGATGCATGGTCCTTCTCCTTCCCTGGAATCAACACTTTCCCATAGGTCCGACAAGGTGTCAATAATGCTTCTGTTTGATTATACTCTTATTACGGTGATGATGATTCAAGAGAGAAATAACTTCCTGGCCGCTAAGGCTGCAGCACCTCTTAAAGCAGGTTTGTCCCCGTTCTTTGCAAAATGGAGGGCAACTGGCTTGGGATATACATGCCGATAAACCCACCCAACTTCCAGAGCCCGTTGAAAAATGGGACCTGCCTCATCCCGAAACTCCTCGATACCTCCCCCCAGATGGATAGCCTCAAGGTCCAGGTAATTTGCAAGAAGGGAGATATTCTGCCCAAGCTCCTGAAAGAATTCCTGCCGCATCCGGGAATCCGAACGAATAGCCCGATATTGATCGGCCCTTCCAAACTGGCCGGGCACATCAGGATTTGCCAGAGCGCTGCGAAACTCTCCTGATGCACTATGAGCACCGTATTGAACCTTTCCATCAAGAACCAGGGCAGACCCAATGGCAACCCGATGAAACTCAGCGGTATTGCCCTCCTGTTCAATGAGATCTCCGAAAAGATACAGGAAATTTTGCCTGTCCTGGAGTTCTCCATAGGTCATAACATCGTAACAACAACATTTCGCATCATTATCGGGGAAAACCGGCACTCCCAGAACCTGTTCAAGTCGATCCTTAATATTCACCGGTTCGGAATGAATGCCGAGGTGGGGACTGAGAAAGATATGACCCTTATCGGGATTGATAAGACCGCTAATTGCAAGACCAACTGCCCAGACCCCAAAACCCCTTTTCCGGGCGGCATCGATTTCCACCTCAAGAACATGGAGCAACCAGGCTTCCAGTGACTGGCCAGGCTCTGGATTATGTCGGGATGAACTCAAAGCCTCGCCGTACACCGTAAATGACCCAACCTTGATGAAGCTGTCGATGACCTCCAGGCCTAAAATGCACATGGACTGATCATTGAGAAAAAGGGACACAGGGCGTCTGCCTGCACCCGAAGCAATTTCATGGGAACTACCCTCGCGAATAATCCCCTTTTGCATTAAACCCTGGCTCACCCGGGTAACCATGGCTCGGTCTATTCCTAAAAGGGAAGATAAATCGGCCCGGCTTAAACCTGGCTGAAGAAACAAGGTCGACTGAATTAATGCAGCATACTGATCAGGCTTGGAATCGTTCATATCCGGCAATTACATCCCGAAGATAATAGTAACTGTCCTTGGGAATCCGTTCCAAGGACTGGTAGTCACAATATACAATTCCAAAACGTTTTGAATAACCCCAAGCCCACTCAAAATTGTCAATAAACGACCAAACATAATACCCTTTTAGGGGAATTCCATGGTCAATGGCCCGGGCCGCTACAGCAAAATGATCCCGTAAATAGGACACCCTCCGGACATCCCTGACCCGTTTTCTGCCATGATCATCAAGCACAACCTGATCATCCTGGGCACAGCCATTTTCTGTAATATAAAGAGGCAGCTTCGGAAATTCCTGGTGAATCCAGTGAAGCAAACGATACAATCCATCTGGCACAATTGGCCAATCCATCTTTGTTTCTTCCTGATGAACCGGAACACCCGAACATTTCAATGGGGCATGTTCATCCCAGGCAACAGCTGCCTCGGTATAATAGTTGATTCCCACAAAATCTATGGGAGAAGCAATGACATCCATATCTCCAGGCTCAATTGGCAAACGCAAACCCGAAAGACCAAG
>SKVS01000257.1 GCA_007129335.1 Spirochaetaceae bacterium | reverse complement strand
CTTATGGATTCGCTGAAAAGACTGATTTCCTGTTGAATTGGTTGCACTGCAGATCTCAGATCGTTTAGGGTATACTCGGTAACGGGAACACCGTCGAGCCAAATAGTTCCTTCCTGAATGTCCCATAGCCGGGTAATAAGATTAGCTATGGTTGTTTTCCCTGCTCCTGTTGAACCCACAATCGCAATTTTCTGACCGGGTTTCGCGGTAAAACTCAAGCCTCTTAAAACCGGTTCATCGGGTTTATAAGAAAAATGCACATTGTCGAAACGAATCTCCCCCCGTATTCCCTCAATATCTATTGTGGTGCTGCTGGTTTCAGGAATGTAGTCCTGATGATCCATCAGGGTAAAAACCCTTTCGCTTCCTGACATAGCGCTTTGTAAAATAGTAAATTTTTCCGACATGTCCATAACCGGTTCATAGAATTTCCTGATCAGGTTAATGAAGGCAATGAGAATACCCAGGCTAATGGTACTGGATAAATAATACCGTGCACCAAAGTAAATAATGATTGCAGCAGAAGTCGTGGCGAATAAATCAACCAGTGGCCGGAATGTGGCAAACACATACATTTCCCCCAGGTTAGCCTTCATGAGGGAAGTATTCTTTTCATCGAACTCCCGACTTACCTTTTCCTCCTTAGCAAAAGCATGAATGATTGGCATACCGGACAAGTGCTCAGATAAATACCGGTTGACCTCGCTGACCCAGTGCCGCACATTTCTATAGGCTTCTCGGGCCTTGGAACGAAACAGCATGGTTACAACCAACACGGGGGGAAGGGTTGCAATAGCAACCCAGGCAAGCTGTGCGTTGAGGAGGAACAGGGTAAAAACAACTCCTATCATTATAGCCACATCTTTTATGAGTCCGGTGAGTACAGAGGTAAACAGCTCGTTAATGGTTTCTACGTCGTTTGTTACCCTGCTTATGATGGTTCCCACGGGAATATCCTGGATATACCCCATTCGTTGTTTCATCATGTGACCAAAGAGATCCATCCGAAGTTCCTTCATTACACCCTGCCCTGCTTTTGCGGTATAGTAAATTTGCCCGAAGGTAAAGACGAGGCTAATGAACAGAAGCAGAAGCAGGGTCAGGGCAGATATTCCCAGGTTCCTAATGCTCGTGGCCCTCAGCAGTTCTTTTTCTTCAGGAGAAAGAAGGGAATACAGTTCCTGGGGAATGAGCCATTGATTTGCTTCTCCCAGTATTCGATGCTCAGCACCATATTTCTCTGTGAGTTTGAGCACTAGTTCTTCATTCGTGTTACTGGGAATATACACAGTGCTTTGGAGGTTTGTGTGAATGATGTTCTGCAGCCATTCCGGAAGGTTGCGATCCCGGGAAAGTGTTTGAATGTCCTGAACACTCATGAACACGCCCGTTCCTAGAATTTGAATCGATTTTACTCGGGTTTCATCCTTAATGGTGCTGTAAACTTCCTGAGCATCTGCGGGAGTCCCGGTTTGTAGGTAATTATACTGGGGAAGAAGGTGTTGATCGATTGCTCCTTGCAGTACAACGGGAATGGATAGTTCAGCTACCGTTGACATGATTAGGGAGACCAGCGCAATGATAACCGGCAACTTGTATTTCTTCAGATAGGCAAGAAGGCGGAGCATCATGGAAAAATCTTTGTGTCCGGTTATCTCCGGTGTATTGTCTATGCTCATCGTATTGCTTCCTCTGCTTCTGATTGTTGTATGAGATAAATATCCCGATAAAAGCCTTCTGTTCGGATTAACTGCTCATGGGTACCAATATGGCTGATTCTTCCTTGTTCCAGAACAAGGTTAAGGTCGGTATGGCGTAATGCGCTTATTCTATGGCTTACCATAAGGGTTGTTTTCCCTTTTCGAAGATGCAAAATATTTGAAAGTACTTCTTCTTCGGTTTTTGCATCCAGAGCGCTTAAACCGTCATCAATGATAAGGATAGTAGGATCCATTACTAATGCTCGGGCAACACTGATTCTTTGTTTCTGCCCGCCACTTACCGTAATACCCCGTTCACCGATTTGGGTGTTTTGTCCTTCGGGAAACTGGGCAAGGTCTTTGGTCAGGGCCGAAAGTTCTATGGCTGAGTTAACCCGTTTTTGTTTTTCGTCGGGAGTACCATTGTCCAGGCTGAAAGCTATGTTGTTTGCTATGGTGTCGGAAAATAAAAATCCATCCTGAGCAACATAGCCGAATAATGCGCGTAAACTCTGGGGATTATATTCCCGGATATCTTTCCCATCCATGAGGATGTCCCCATGGGTTGGTTCGTTCAGGCGGAGAAGCAGGCGGATCAAGGTTGTTTTCCCCGATCCTGTAGGGCCTGCTATACCAACAAATGCTCCAGCGGGTATTGTGAAGGTAATATTATCCAACACTTTTTCTGTTTTATAGGCTGTAGCAATTTCCCGAAATTCAAGAGAGTTTGTTGGAGGCGGGGCGGGGGCAGTGGGCACAGGAGCAGGAAATTCATTTTCAACCGACATGATCTCGTTGATTCTTGTAAGGCTTGCTGCACCCCGTTGAAGCAGGTTTACCGTAAAGCCTGCCCCCAGCATTGGCCAAATAAGCATCTGTAAATAGCTCAGGGTAGCAACAAATTCGCCGGGAGAAAGATTTCCTCGGATAACCTCCAGGCCTCCCGCATACAGGAGGATGACGGTGGTCAAACCACTAAGAAAACCAACAATAGGAAACATGAGTCCCCATATCTGCACCAATTGGAGATTGCGTAACTGATATACATCGTTGGCATTACCAAAGCGCTTAACGAAGTATGATTCAAGAACAAATGATTTAATGAGTCTTATATTTGAAAAGACTTCCTGGCTTTGCTGGCTGAGGGTGGAAAAGCCTTCCTGCACCTGCTTGAACAGTTTCCCTACTACCTTTCCCAAGCCCAGTACCAGTGCAGTTACAATAGGGAGAGGTATAATTATGAGAAAGGTTAATCGGGTATTCTGTTGGAAAAGAATAATCAGAATGGCAATTGTCATAAAGAGTCCATCGAAGAAAGCAACCAGACCCATGCTGCTGGCCATTCGTATCGAATGAAGATCGTTTGTGGCTCTGGCCATGAGGTCTCCGATCTTGCTGGATCTATAAAATGAATCTCCCAGAAGGGTAAATTTGGTGAAGAGGCTATGACGTAGTTCGGCTTCTATTCTTCTGGCTGCTCCATGAAGCCAGAATCTCCATCCCAGACGGCCAATAGCAACCATAATGGCCATAAACAACATCAT
>SKVS01000155.1 GCA_007129335.1 Spirochaetaceae bacterium | reverse complement strand
TCCAGGGTAAACCGGTCGAAAAACCGCTCGTAAATAGAGGCAGTAAGCACTACCCCACCGGTGGCAGCGGGACTGAGCTGGCCAACCACCACCAGGTCGTAGTTTTCCCGGTCGGCGAGTTCGGCAATGATTGCACCAGGGTCCAGGCTTTCATTGAAGCTGCCGCTTTGGTCTTCCTGTTGGCTGTCATCTATGTCTCCACTTTGGCTCTCGTCCAGGCCTTCACCGAGCAACCCCTCATCCAGCACCTCGACCTCGTAGCCCCCAAGAAAATTAAAAGTTAGACCGATGGTACGGATAATGCTGTCGGCTATGGCCTGGTACTGGGGGTCCCCCAGGTTTTGAACCGGCACAATGGCAAGGCGAACCTGAGCGCTCAGGGAAAGGGAAATGAAAAAAAGAAACGAAACCCAAAAAACCCGAAGCGCTGTTCTGGTCATTCCATAATTCCCCGGGGATCAACAAGAATTATGCGTCCTGCTGTGGTTCCCAGGGCAACAAAATCCCCGGCCTGTGCAGGCTGGGTGGTAAGGGCTTCCCCAAGATCCAGGGTCCGGCGAGTACGACCAGTGGTGGGATCGGCGATGATGAGCCTGCCGCTGGTAAGGGGAATGTACAGTTCACCGAACAAATACCCCGGGGCAGCACCAACACCACTCACAGGAGCAAACAGCTCCTGGCCCTGGTGGGAATAGGCGAATAAACGGCCATCCACATAAAAGTACACCCCGGCAGAACCGACCACCGGATCCACATAGGATCCCCCGGGTAAATCGACCGACCAGGCAACCGAGCCTTCAGCCAGATCTACCCCAACAGCGGTACCCCGCCTGCCAATAACGTAAGCAGTGTTCTGCCAAATTCCCGGGGCATGGGCCACTGGTTGCATGGCGGGAGTTGGAATGGTTCGTTCAACATTGCCGGTTGCTTTGGAAATTATGAGCAGGTCCCCATTATCTGTGGCAATTACCAGGGAGGTGGGCATAAGTGCGGCAGACATGGTTGAAGACTGGGGAAGAGTTACGGTGCCAAGAATATCACCGGTCCGGGAATCCATACGAATAAGCTCGTTTCGGGCGGGGTACCACAGTTGGTTTCCCTCACTCAGGCTTCGTTCGCCAAAGAAATGCACCATACCATCGGTTAAATCCCGGCGATGGACAATTCTGCCGCTTTGAATTTCTACCCCAACCAGTTCGTGGGACCCGGAAAGCCAAACATGGGTACCGGCTACCACGGGCACTGCATTCTCATTAGGAGCATTCTTTGTTGCAACCTTCCACACTACCTGTCCATCGGGGGTAACAGCGCTCAGGGCTCCCTGGGAATCAACACCAATTACCGTGGAGCCCGATACTGCCACACCTCTCACCAGAGGATTGGATTCAAGCATGACCCGGGCATGAATGGGCCTCGGTTCAAGTTCATAGGTCAAAGTGGGTAAATCGGGGGTAACCCGGATCTGGTGTTCCTGGGAACCAAAACCCGGTTTCCTCAGAGCAATACTGAGAACCGCATCCTCCTCCGCCTCACCGCGGTAGGTGCCCGTAGCCACTACCCGACCTTGCAAGAGAATTTGTGCATCCCGGGGCAGGGCTGTTATAGTAAATGGAATTTTCACTACTTCATGGACCACCGGAGCTTCCTGGGGTTGTTGGGTCTGATTTTGATCCTGCCTCTGGGCTTGAGCTTCATCAGCAGGAGCAGCTTCTGGGGTGCTTGAGGCATCCTCCTGGCTGGCTTCCTGGTCAGGATCATCCTGGGAATCATCGCCATCCTCAGGAAGAATTCTGGAAAGTTCAATATCCAGGTTTCTGCCGGAGGACACATTCAAGACAATGCCAAACTCCTGATCCTCATAATCCGGATGCTGAAAACTAAGGGTGTGGGCAGAACCAAACTCAAACAGCCGGGAAAAACTACCCTGCCCTACCAGTCGATTATTCAGGAAGATCTGGGCATCCGGGGGACTTACCCGAATTCGTAAGGGAATAAGGGGATTGGTTTCTTCCTCCTGAACTCTGGCCACTACCTGTACGGGTTGAATAGTTTCAATTTCAGCCAGCTCCTGGGTATTTTCCTGACCAAGGTTTTCCACAGAAGGCGGCGGCAGGGTTATTCTTTCCAGGCTCTGGGCAAAGGACTGGACTGCCTCTGCACGGGCCTCATCGGTTGTTTCCGGTTCAATAGTAACAATGGTTCGCAGGGTCTGAGCCAGGGCTTGGGATTCCTCGGCCCGGGCGGTTTGTGCTGCGGCTTGTGCCGGTGTTTGAGCATCGCCAACAGGTTCTGTTCGTTCTGCAACCCGTACCTGCTGTTCGGGTTGGACCTGAACAGCCCGGGTTTCCAAAACCACCGCAATTTCCTGTGCCAGGGGGGCCTGGGTAATAGCCTGTTCCACCACATCCTCAACCTCTTCAACAGTGGGCCGAACAGATACCCTGCCTTCCCGTACAGCAATATCCGAAGAACCATCATCTCTGACACGTGCCAGGAATTCGGTGCCCCGCACCCCTGCCACTGCAGTTCTCGTGCGAATTTCGTAGCTGTCCTGGGTTTTCAGGGAGCTGATTTTCGACAGAACCCCACCGGTTTCCATTCCCAGCCGCACTGCTGTCCGGTCCGGGGTAAGGACCAGTACCCTCATGCTCAATTGGGAATTCTCCTGGATTCGCAGGGTGGCCGAATCTCCGACCTGCAATTCACAAAGAGACGATGGCCCTACTTCCAGGCTGTCATCCTGGAGCAATTCCATGCCAATATCTAAAGCTTCCCGCTTACCATCCCGGATTCTGATTACATCCCCATACAAAAACGAGACAATGGCCTTAGGTTCCTGACTTACCTGCACAGCGGGGGTTGGGGTTTCGGTAATTCGGGGAATAGGCCGAACTGTTCGGGGACTGGGTGCCGCCTCGGTTTCTTGAGCCTGCTGAACCTCTTGAACCGGTACGATAACCGATGGTTCTTCAGAAATTGGCACTTGCTCAACCGGAGGTTGTTCCGAAACAGGAACAGGCTGCTGAGATTCAGGTGTTTGAACAGGAGGTTCGGAGCCACAGGACACAAGGACAAATAACGAACAGACAAAGAGTATAAAAAGACTTAAGGTTAATGATTTTTTCATTACAACCCCTTTCTTTTATATCATCCTATACTTCTTTTTGTCATGGATTATTTTCGGTAATGTAGAAATAATATGTTATTTCTTATTATCTCTACTAACATAGTTCCTTCAACCATATA
>SKVS01000112.1 GCA_007129335.1 Spirochaetaceae bacterium | reverse complement strand
TGAACGGAGGTATCGGGTATGTCCTTTCCATGACCGGATGGTGTTTCATCCTTTGGCTCTGGACCCCCTTATACGCCGACATGCTTCGCCACGTGGTTGTGGTTCCCCTCATGGCTGTGGGAGGATTCACCAACGCCGCAGTGGCAATTGCCAATTCCCCAACTGCCTGGTTTGTGGTTGTTCTGGCAACCTGTGCCTTCGTTACCCTGGTCATTGCAGGAGGTATGAAAACCTACGCAAGGGTTCAGAAAATCTGTTTCTGGACAGGAAACCTTGGACTTTTAGCAGTACTTATTCTCCTGTTTACCGGGAATCCGGAAAGTTTCCCCTCCCGATTCGACCAGGGATTTGCCGATTTCTTCGGTGTACAGAATGCCTATGCCTCCATCCGAACTGCAGCCCAGGACCTGGGCCCCACTACACCCCTTTGGGGCGGGGGATTCGGCGCAATCATGCTCCTGTTGCCCTTTCTTGCCTTCTTCAACCTCTGGCCAAACTGGGGTGCAACCCTGTATGGGGAAATTAAGGGCTCTCAGGATGTGAAGAAAAATATCGCCGGCATGACCTACTCCCTCCTGGGAACCACAGCCCTGGCAATCCTTTTTCTCCTGGCAATAGATCGGGCTGTAGGGTTCGACTTCTTTATGGAATCGAACGCAGTCTTTTGGCAGCACCGATGGGATCCCAGCTCGAGCCCCCTTATTCTTCCGGTGTGGCCCTACCCGGTATTTTTTGCCTTATTTGGGTTAACCAGTCCCGTCCTTCAGGGTCTCATTATCCTGGCCATGAGCGCATGGTTCTTCGGTTGGGCCGGCACAATCTACTTATCCAGCACGAGAATTCTGTTCTCAGCCAGCTTCGACCGCCTCCTGCCTGAGGCTGTGGCCAGAATTTCACCCCGGACAAGGACCCCTCACATTGCCCTGCTCATTATGGTCATACCCGGTATAATCGTATCGGTCTTTTACATTTGGGATTTCTTCAGTTTTAAGTCCCTGACCATTGTTTCGACTCTGGTAATTGCTATTACCTTTTTGGGTACTTCTTTAGCCGCAACAGTCCTCCCCTTTACCCGAAAAGAAATGTACAAGGCTTCTCCCATCAGTAAATTTGCTTTAGGCCCCATTCCCCTGGTATCGGTTTTTGGTGCGGCTTTTTCCGGATTTCTGTTGTTTCTCTTGTACCAATGGTTTTTTGATCCTCACGAACTATACGGCATCAGTTACCGAAACACCACTTCCCTGATATTTATTGGCCTGCTTTATCTCTTGGCCCTGGTTCTATACCTGGGTATGCGGTGGTATAGAACCAGGGGCGGCATTGACGTAAATAAAATATACGGAGAAATACCCGTTGAATAAACTGCTCACCCAAGCCCGGCAGCTCATTGATGCTCTAAGAAGTTTAAACCAATCGGCTTTCTTGCTCGGCGGACTTGGAGTGCAGGACAGGTGTCCCCAGGCCCTCGAGCCTCCTTTTATCCGGGAAATTTCTGACATAGACCTCATTACTCCTGACCAGCCCGGTAGTTTTGAACAGGCAATGATCTCCATCGGGTGCACACCGGACAAACAATTCAACCTGTACCAAGGTCATGCCCGACAAATCTTCAAAACCCCTGGTGGTGCCAAGGTCGACGTCTTTATTAAAACCTTCTCCATGTGTCATACCATACCCCTTGAAGGAAGGTTTCCTCCGGGAGAATACAGCCTTGCTCCCACAGATCTGGTTTTGACAAAGCTGCAAATCCACCAGGCTAATTACAAGGACTTCACCGATGCAGCAGCCCTCATCATCCATACCGACTTTCATGACCCCCACAGAGGGGTGGATCCCAGCTACCTTGCCCTGGTGTGTTCCCGAAACTGGGGCCTCTACCAGACCCTGAAGGATAAACTGGAGGAACTGAAAAACCTTGAGCTCACCGGACTCTCGGCTGAGTCCCGGGAATGTCTGACATCCCGTGTTGATACCCTTGTAGCAGCACTGGATACACACCCGAAGACCTTAAGGTGGAAGCTTAGAAACATGGTCGGCCGTTCAATCCCCTGGTACGACCTGCCTGAAGACGGGGTCCGGGTTGAAGAGGAAGGCCAGGTATGAGCGACAAGAATTTTCTTGATCATGTGGTAGATTTGTACCACACGAAACAAATCGAGTTCTTCCTTCCCAATGAATGGAAAAGAGCCAATGCCGTCCGTCTTACGGGATACCAGAGAATTGGAGGACTTACCAATAAAAATTTCAAAATTCAACTGGACTCCCAGCAGCTGGTCATTCGGCTTCCTGGCAGAGGAGTAGGAAGGTTCATATCCCGGAAACACGAAAAACTCAACCAGGAAGCAGCAGCCCAGGCAGGCTTTTCCCCGGATATACTGTATTTTAATCAGCTGAATGGGGTAAAAATTGCTCCCTATTTGGACAAGGCAAAAGTCCTCAATCCTTCGGATGCCCGTAACCCTGAGTACTATGGTGAAGTAGCCGCCTTTTTGCGAAGATTCCATACCTCAGGGCTTCAATTTTCCAATACCTTCAATGTATTTCATAAAATAAGATCCTACGAAAAAACCGCCAGGATGAAATTTGCCAGGTTCTACCCAGGGTATAAGTATTTCCGAACAAAGCTGGAAACTATAGAAAACCTGTACCACCCGAAATCCTTCCCTCTGGTAGCCTGCCACAACGATCTTGTTCCGGAAAACATTCTCTTTCTTGAAAATTCGCCTACCTTCATCGATTGGGAATATTCGGGAATGAATGACCCGGCATGGGACCTGGCCTCATTTCTCCTGGAATCGGAACTGCCCATTTCCAGCGAGCAGGATTTCCTTACTCGCTACAACAAAGACCTTTCTGTTGATGAGGATTTTCTCTGGCGGATAAAAACGTGTAAGGTATTGCAGGATTTTCTCTGGTCGATCTGGTCACTCATAGAGGAAAACTCTGTCATGAATCCCAGGAAAGCAAAAGATTGCCGGGTGTATGGTGAGGCCCGGTTTCAAAGGTGCTGCACAGATCTGGTAGATCTGGCATAGATCAGCACCATGGGGAAAGGACCAAAGGATGAACGGAATTATTCTGGCAGCAGGAATGGGGACCAGACTGCAACCAATAACCAATGACAGACCAAAGGCCTTGGTTGAAATTAACGGAAAGAGCCTGTTTTCCCAACAGCTCGAGCTCATGGAAAACCTCGGGGTAAGTCCCATTACGGTGGTTACCGGCCATGCACACAGGGCTTTCATT
>SKVS01000138.1 GCA_007129335.1 Spirochaetaceae bacterium | reverse complement strand
GGCCTTGGCTCCATCCATTGCTGAACGAATACCCCCGGAAGCAAGAACCTTCCCATCAAAAGAAGCAGAATTTCGAGGTGCCTGGGTGCCAAAAAGAGAGCTTAAATTCAGGGCAGTAGGTATACCCCAGCTGTCGAACTCCCGGACTTCTATAGTAAGCTCGGGATGTTCCCGGTAATCTTCAATACGCATCCAGTTCGTGCCCCCGGCTCCCGCAACATCTACATAGGCAGCCCCGAGATTGATAAGTTTTTCTGCAGTTGTTCGGGGAATTCCGAAACCTGTTTCTTTCACGATTACCGGTACTGGAGATTCCTGAATAAAGCGGGCTAAACCCTCGTAGAGACCTGAGAAATCCCTGTCTCCTTCGGGCTGGAATAATTCCTGTCCGGGATTTAAATGTACGGCTATACCGTCGACTTCAATCGAGCGGAGAACCTGAAACAGCTCCTTATGATCCATGTCCCTTATTTGAACAACCCCGATATTAGCAAATACCGGAATATCCGGTGCAAACGTTTTAAATTGAAAATGATGTAATACTTCGGGTTTTCGAAAAAGAATACGGATAGAACCCATTCCAACAGGAATGCCCATGTTTTGGGCCGCCCGGGCTAGATCCTTATTCAGGGCATATCCTCCCTCGGATCCTCCTGTCATTGACGAAATAAAAAATGGTGCTTGTACCTTGTGACCGAGAAAATTCCCTGTCAAATCAATTTGGGTAAAATCCAGTTCCGGTAAGGGATTGTGGATAAAGTTTACTTTGTCAAACCAGGTTTTTCCGGTTTCCACCTCATAACTGCTGTGTGTACAAATGTGCAGATGGGCAGCTTTCCGTTCTGTTAATTGGTTAGGATCGTTCATGATTATCCTTTAATCCGGTAATCCCTGTAACCATCTTCCCGAATTGAATGGAGGTAGAATCTGCCAGCCAGTGCGGCTTCTGGTTCTCCGGCTGTTTCAGGATTGTAATTGGCGGTGTCGTATACTCTGTTCAGCCATTGTTCATATTCGGGGAATTCAACTTCCTGGTAATGATTGAGAAAGTCATCGGGGTCCCAACCTTCTATGATTCGGGGAGCGTCTTCCATAACTACACCATCGAATACCACCATGGTATTACCGCTTCCATAAGAACTGAAAAGAATTTTTTTCCCAACAATATCTTTCCCGATTTTTTGATATTCCTGGTAGAGGGTTGCCATGAGGTTGAGGTAAATGGCACCGGTATACATATTTCCAATATAGGCTGTCACATCCAGGGCTGAAAAGAATCCCCGGGGTGCCAAGAACTCTTCTGCTTCGGTACCAAAAATGTTGAGATGGTTACTTAAAAGCCTTCGAACAGCGGTGTTAGCCATTTTGGCAAAGGGCACATGGAACACAAAGTAATCGGTTTGTTCCAGGGCTTCTGTGGCTGTTAAACCTTTTCGAGTACAAAAGTCAAGGAATGCCTCATCCAGTGCATCGTTATAGCACTGTACTGAGTAACGCCCCTTTACCTTCGCGGTTGTAGAACCCAGGGGTCTGAAGAAATCGTCAACATCCGAGCTGGAAAAACCCTGGCTGTCCAGATCAAAGCTCAGAAGTTTTGGGTTTTTTTCTATGAGCATTGCTGCTGCCCCTGAACCCTGGGTTATTTCTGCGGTAGAAGGTGCATCGTACCTGGCAATATCCGATGCTACTACAATGCCTGATTCTCCCGGTCTGCCTGCAGCCTGGATGAGGGCGGCAACCGATAACATTCCAAGAGTTGCACCAGCGCAGGCATGCTGAACCTGAAAGCTGCTGAGCTTTGTAGGGAGTGGAGTGGGGGATTTCGCAATCATCCCCTGTACGTAAGCTGACATGGATTTAGAAAGATCCACGGTAGTTTCAGACCCAACTACTAAATAACGTACTTCACCGGGGTCGGGTTTTTGCTCTAATAATCGCAGGGTTGCATTGGCGGCTAGTACCGCTGAATCTTCCCATTGGGATGGAAAACGAATGGCATACTGGTCGGTCGAGGCTATTGCGCGGGATAATCGGGTATGGAAAGCTGGATCGTCTTCGGATCTTTTTGACAGGATTTTTTCCACGAGAATTCTGTTTTGTGGCAGATAAACAGAAATGTCGCTAATTCCAATAGTTGTTTTGTTCATGCAAGCCTCTTTCACTTAAGGTGTTGGAATTTTCATGATGCCTTGAAGTTTGAAGCTTCCGGCTCTCCTTTTCATGAAAATATTACATTACGTAATATACTTAGCCGGCTGTATACCGGCAATTGCTTTTCGTGAAATTGGAAAAAAACTCAAGTTTTTCATGTGGTAACCGGTTCTTACCGGATAATAGAAAGACGAACACCCGCCGAAGCGGGTGCTTTCGATGAATGAAATGAAAAGTAAAATGTTTTAAATTGTTGAAGGCACCGGTTCAATGGTATGGATGTCCGCAAGTTCCAACTTTACGACCTTGAAGTTATAGGATCTTTCGTTAATCGTAAAGGAAAGCTCTTCACCAAGTTTCTTATTCATTAATTCGCTTGCGAAAGGTGATTGATGGGAAAGAATGAATTTTTCTGGATTCGATTCCCATGGACCCATAATGGTAAACCGTTCGTCCTTACCGGTTGTAAGATTATTCAGGGTCACGGTAATACCAAAACCAATTTTCGTTGGGTCGATTTCAGCAGGTTCAATAATCTGTGCTCTTTCCAATTCTTCTTTCCATCGGGCAGCGGTATTATTCAGCATGTCCTGCCGTTCTTTTGCCGCTTTATATTCGGCATTTTCTTTCAGGTCTCCGTATTCCCGGGCAGTAGCAATTTCCTTGGAGTTTTTCGGGACTTCCACTTCATGGAGATAGGCAAGGGCTTTCCGTTTCTCCTCGAAGCTTCTCTCAGTGGTATAGAAGGTGTTCCGGCTGCTTGATGTAAGAACCACATCTGCTCCGCTGCCGTAGAATTTGAAATTCGGGAACCTGGATACGATTTCCTGCTTCAAAGACTGAATGAGCTTAGGATCAAGGTCCAGGACATCCTCTGCCAGGCTGAAGATACGGGAAATGGATTCTTCATCGGAATTTCGAATATAGGCTTGAAGAATTTTGTCCCGGAACAAAAAGGTTTCAATCTGACGGTTGAGTTTCCGATTCAGTGACACCTCTCTTCGGTTATCAATTTCCCTCGCAGTAAGATCCAGCAGGTTAATCATGGCAATAAGAATTTTCTCTTCAGCGAGTGGCAGGTTCTTGAACCAGGGTTCTTC
>SKVS01000245.1 GCA_007129335.1 Spirochaetaceae bacterium | reverse complement strand
AGCTCATGACCGGTTTGGCTAGGCCGAGCTCCGGTCAAATTTTGTTGTATGGGCAACCCCTTCGGTTTGGGGATTTTTCAGCCCAGGCTCTCCTGGGTTATCTTTCTCAGGAACCCCGGTACTATTCCTGGATGACGGGATTAGAGCTTCTCCAGTTTACCGGAGACCTTTTTGGCTTCCGGGGTGCTCAGCGAATCAACAGGTCCCGGGAACTCCTGGAGCTGGTAGGCTTAAATAAGGATGGAAACAGAAAAATCGGGGGCTACTCCGGCGGAATGGTCCAGCGACTGGGCATTGCCCAGGCCCTGTATCACCGCCCCAAGGTGCTTTTCCTGGACGAACCGGTTTCGGCCCTGGATCCCGTAGGTCGGAAGGAAATTCTGGAGCTTATTGGACTGCTGGGAAAAACAACCACGGTTTTTATGTCTACCCATATTCTGGATGATGTCCAAAGGGTGTGCACCGATATTGCAATTATAAAGGACGGCACCATACTCATTTCAGGCCCCCAGCATGAAATTCTCCGGACCTACGCGCCCCAGGAATGCCTTCTTACCTGCACGGATCCCCCAACAGTGGCTCAAATACTGGAACAAAGGTTCCCCAATGTTTCGGGGATAAGGATTGTGGATCAGGAAGGGGTTTCCCTTCCCCTTTCCCTGTGGGAATCCCGCCAGGCAGAGGTTCTGAATTGCCTTGCAAGCTCAAATGTTGCCCTGGGCAGCATTGGCCCTGTCCGGTCCGATCTGGAAAACCTGTTTTTCCACTTAATGCAGAATGGACTTACCCCTAATGGAGCAGCACAAAATGAATAATCAACAATCCCCTGTACCGGGTTGGGTGTTTCCTGCCCTGGTTAAAAAAGAGCTCCTGGAACAGTTCAGAACAGCTCAATTCCTGGTAGCATGTGCGGTTGGATTGCTTTTTGGCATCGCTTCCCCCCTGGCTGCCCGTTACCTGCCCGAGCTCATGGAGTTGGCAGGGAGCGATCAGGGAATACAAATTCTTATTCCTGAACCCACATACCGGGATTCGGTGGGGCAGTTCGTGAAAAACTTTTCCCAAATTGGGGTACTTGTGGCAATTTTCCTGTACATGGGCGGATTTACCCGGGAAAAGGAACGGGGTACCCTGGCTTTTCTTAAGGTAAAGCCCGTAACTCCCTGGGCCATGCTGGCGGCCAAGGTTGCTGCAGCATCGGTGACCCTGGGGTTAGCCATGACTCTGGGAACCGCTGTTGCCCTGGGATACACCTGGCTTTTCTTTGGTGCATTTCCCTGGGTGGATCTTGTTGCCAGCGGGGCTGTGCTTGCTCTGTACCTTTTCATTATGGCGTGGTTGGGAATTGGAATTTCTGCAGTGGTCCAGACCCAGGCAGTTTCCGGGGTCCTTACCCTGGGCCTGTGGTTCGTTGGTCTACTTCTTGCCGCCCTGCCCAAACTCGGCCGGTTTAGTCCCACTTCCCTTGGTCAAACCGCCCTGAATATTGGTTTGGGAGAACAGGGCGATTTTGCTGCCCTTTTGGGTGCAGCCCTGGTGCTGATTCTGATATTTGGAGCAGCTCTGGTGAAGCTTCGGAACTGGGAGGGGTAGGGGGAAAAGGAAATGGTGAGTATTCGGTACTCATTGTCTTAGACCCACAAGAGATAGTCCGGGAATGTCTTGGAAATCCCGTAAATTATTGGTCATGAATATGAGGTTGTGTTGAATAGCTTGGGCTGCTAGCCATAAATCCATGATACGATAATCGCTATGTTTTCCATTTCTTCTTAATTCTGCGTTTAATCGGCCGAAAATAGCTCCGGTTTCATCGTCAATGGTGAGTTTTGGTTTTTTCTTCAAGATGTCAACAGATTTTTGTCTTGTGTATCGAATACCAGGTTCGGGTGCCATTTCTACCCCAAATTGCAATTCGGCTATAGTAATGGGAGAAAGGAATACTTCATTCTTGCCTGTAATCGATTGAATATCTGCGGGGGAAAGACGCCCCCGTTCTACATCTATCCAGATGCACGTATCAATTAAGTATCCCATGGGTCTCGTGTTTCACGAATTGTTTGTGGAGTTCTAGAATCTGCAAGCCAGGTTTCTCCAGCAATGTCTGGAAGGGTTCGGTATAAATCAGAAAAAACTTCTAAAGCTGTTCCTCCACTTATCTGAGGAACAAGTTTAACTACCTTTTTTTTGTTACGAATGAGGAGTACTTCTTCTCCCTGATATTCGATTTTGTTTAGAATAGATTTCATATTGCGGGAAAAATCGGTTACACTCATAATAATCATATAAATTGCTCCAATCAGATAATATGATAAAATAATGTACTGGTCAATGTTGACCCACAGCAATTCTCATTTTATTAATGATAATGATATTTTTTCATTCCAGAGTTTCTTTCAAAATTCATTTTGAAAGAAATCTCGCGCACAACAAGTATTTTTAACTTGTTTCCATAAAACAAGTTAAAAATAACCCGTACATTGCGCAAGGGCCATTTTTTGCTAATGCAAAAAATGTGTCAAATAATTTTGAAATTCCCTCTCCATAATTAGAATTGCTGGTTGACCCAGCATCTTACAGTAAAAAATCCTCTATATTCTCACCCGTGACTACGGTAAAGTTTGCATCCGGGTAAGCATTGGACTAAAGTTTGCGAGGATTGCGTTACGAATACTGTTATCGTAAAAATAGATCTTACGACTGTTTTTCAACTCGTTCCGAGCGTTACGGCTGAAAGATGATAACCGGACAACATCTTTCTCTTCTCCCGAATGAGTTACTACTTCGGGATACGATCCGTAGATCAGGCGAAGGGGTACAAGTCGCTTTTCTGTTAAAAGCCCGTGATGCTCGACCATTTCGCAAAATGAAAAAGGAAAGAGTTGAAATTCCCTTTTTCGACCAGTTAAGGGTTCGTTTACCTTATTCGCTAAATCAAAAGATGATGAACCAGTAGCAATCAGTTGAACGTGGGGTAGTTGATCGGTAATAAGTTTAAGCCTTAGTCCTATATCTGGGATTCTTTGTGTTTACAAAAGTACAACTTTTTCGGAGCAAAATCCCGTAAAGTCCGTACTTTTTCGGAATGCTGCCACAAATTAATGAAAATTTATGAATGTTGGTCAGCTGCTTGGGTGATCAGATTTCTTTGGACAGAATCAAAGGACAGAATCAAGGCTCAGGAACATTTTCCCGGGTCACAATGTCTATGGTAACGGGGTAGTTTTCCTTCACGGTCTGGTGGAGCACAAGGTGTTGTACCAGTT
>SKVS01000156.1 GCA_007129335.1 Spirochaetaceae bacterium | reverse complement strand
GGGCTTGAGATGAGAAAAAATCACCCCAGGATCCAGAAATAAAAAAGGGGATCGAGGGGGATATTTTGAAGACTAAGATCCAATAAATCCATTATGGTAGTCCATAATTGGCACCAGTATCTACAGGTTGAATTTGAAGTGCATAATGTCCCCATCCTGCACCAAGTATTCCTTACCTTCCTGGCGTAACTTTCCAGCTTCCTTGACCTTTTGCTCGCTTCCCAGGGCAATGAGGTCGTCGTAACTGTAGGTTTCGGCCCGGATAAAGCCTTTCTCAAAATCCGTATGTATTACTCCCGCAGCCTGGGGTGCCTTGTCACCCTTATGAAAGGTCCAGGCCCGGATCTCCTTTGGACCTGCAGTAAAATAGGTTCGCAAGCCCAGGAGTTTATACCCTTCCCTGATAAGGCTGGTCAGGCCGCTCTCGGTCAGTCCTACTTCCTGAAGGAATATCTGACGCTCTTCTTCATCTTCCAAAGCAACAATTTCTTTTTCAATCTGCCCAGAAAGAATAACAACCCCGGCTCCCTCGGTTTGGGCTATTTCCCGTACAACATCCGTAAAGGGATTAGGTTTTCCAATACTTGCCTCATCCACGTTACATACATACAGCATCTTTTTCCGGGTAATCAAATGCAGGTCCCCAAGCACCTCGGTTTCGATATCCTGATCCAGCTCCAGGGAACGGGCCGGCCTTCCCTCTTGGAGGAGTTCTCTAAGCTGTTTGAGTACTGGCAGGGCTGTGGCGGCCCTTTTTTGGGCATCCTTATTTGTTCGGCTTTCCTTATCCAATCGGGAAATCCTCTTATCCACTGTCTCCAAATCTGCCAGGGCAAGTTCAATATTTATTGTTTCGATATCTCCTGCCGGATCAATCCGGTTTTCCACATGGACTATGTCGGGATTTTCAAAACAACGAACCACATGAATTATGACTCCAACCTCCCGAATATGGCTGAGGAATTTGTTTCCCAAACCTTCACCTTTGCTGGCACCTTTCACCAAACCGGCAATATCTACAAACTCAACCGCTGCAGGAATGATTTTCTCGGTGGGTATGAGTTTGCCAATTTCCTGAAGGCGATGATCCGGAACATTCACAATTCCCACATTAGGATCTATTGTACAAAAAGGGTAGTTTGCACTCTCTGCAGGTGCACAGGTTAGAGCAGAGAAAATGGTGGACTTTCCAACATTGGGCAAACCTACAATTCCGCAATTTAAGGGCATGGGTATTCTCCTTCAAGAATGCGTACTATAGTACAGGCTACCCAACCGATGCAATATCCTGAACAGGATTTATTATCGCGGTGGCATGTACAAGTATTGACTATATATTATATATACAATATATAGTCTTTATGAACCAGATACATACAATCGAGGCCTTTAAGGAAACAATTCGGGATCATCAACTCGTCCTGACCTATATAAGCGGAACAAATTGCGGGGTTTGCTCATCTATAAAACCCAAAATTCAGGAAATCTTAAACAGACAGCCAGCCCTTTATCCCGTGGAGATTAACTCCCATGAAGACCAGGAATTAGCTGCCCAACTTTCGGTTTTTACTATTCCAGCTGTGCTGGTGCACGCCCAGGGAAAAGAATCCATACGGGAAGCTCGATACTTTTCTCTTGTGGATCTGGAACAACAAATTGAACGGCTGGTGGGATTCTTTCAATACAGCCGCTGGGAAAAGGACTTGCCCAGATTATTCCGGCAAAAGGGAACGCCATCCCTCATCTTCCATGACCCGAATTTTCTCCTTTACCTGCTGCTCCATGGTGGTGCGGTAGTTCCTGACCTTTTCGGCAAGTTCGGAATCTGAGAGGGCCAGAATTTTTACAGCCAGAATTCCTGCGTTTTTCGCCCCATTAATGGCAACGGTCGCAACCGGAACACCGCCAGGCATTTGCACAATGGACAGCAAACTATCCAGTCCCTGCAAGTTGGAAGAACGTACGGGCACACCGATGACCGGTAGATCAGTCATTGCAGCAACCATTCCGGGTAAGTGAGCAGCACCTCCGGCTCCCGCAATAATGACCCGGACATTCCTGCCGGCAGCCTCCCGAGCGTAGGCAACCATACGATCAGGGGTCCTGTGAGCCGAAACAATAGTTACTTCATAGCTCACTCCTAATTCGTCGAGAACCTCTACAGCCTGTTTCATCACCGGAAGATCCGAATCACTCCCCATTATTATTCCCACAAGCATGAAACCTCCCTATGTTAATCATTCTGAATGTGAAATCTTCTGTTCCCGTCCATCAACCCGCAATAAGGACTGTGCTTCCTGAGCCAGAGCAAGGGCTTCATCCAGAGTTGGACGTACGATAGTTATGTGGCCCATTTTTCTCTGGGTCGACACCTGCTCTTTTTCGTACCAGTGCATAGCCAGGCCGGGTATGGCTAATGCATTTGAATAACCCTGTATGACCGATGAACCCTCAGCACCGGGAGAACCCAAAAGGTTTACTGTAACTGAAGGCATGGTGAGTTCAGTACTGCCCAGGGGAAGGCCACAAACAGCCCGGATATGTTGATTGAACTGGCTGGTTAAGGAACCTTCAATGGTCCAATGCCCCGAATTATGGGGACGGGGAGCAACCTCGTTTATCAGTATTCCATCATCATCGGTCAAAAAAAGTTCCACCCCAAAAACTCCAACCCCATCCAGGGCCTGTACTGCTTTCTGACCCAGATCCAATGCTCTATCCCTGGCAAGGGAAGAAATCCTGGCTGGTGCACATACCTGGTTACATATCTGGGTTTTCGGGTCAAAGACCATTTCAATTACCGGCCAGGTTTTCACTGCTCCCTTGGCATCCCGAGCAAGGAGAACCGCGAGCTCCTTTCGGAAGGGAATTGCCTCCTCGAAAAAACTCGGACCCCTTAGTCCCTGCTGACGGTCAGCTGGACCGTTCCAAACCTTTACCCCCCGGCCATCGTACCCTCCGGTTCGGGTTTTCTGTACGACAGGATAGGAAAATCCCAGCTCCCGGGGATCAGAGGGCAATCCATCGGAACCAACCGTTGTCAGGGCATAAGAAGGAACGGGAAGGCCTGCCTCGGCCAGGGTATGTTTCTGATGGTATTTGTCTTGAATGATTTTCAATGTTTTGGATGAGGGATAAACCCTTACTCCCTGGGTTTCCAAATCTTCCAACACCTGAGTATTCAGATGTTCTATCTCAAAAGTCAGAACATCCGATTCCTGTGCAAGTTTTCTGATACTTGCCGGATCGTACAAGTCACCCTGAGAACAGGTATGTG
>SKVS01000024.1 GCA_007129335.1 Spirochaetaceae bacterium | reverse complement strand
CGAACCCTCGGTGCCCGGTTAGAGCACACACGCGTTCCAGGCGTGCACCTTCAACCACTCGGTCACCTCTCCATTGTAGCAGCAGTTCATTTCGGTTCCTGAAAACCTGGGCAAACAGGAAACCATGGGTTCATACCACCCTCACGGGGTGATATGAATCCGGAGAGAGAGGGATTCGAACCCTCGGTACAGCAGAACTGTACAACGGATTTCGAGTCCGCCCGATTCAACCACTCTCGCATCTCTCCCAAAAAGGGATTTGGTTACCCATACTCGTACCCAAGAGGATTCGAACCTCCGACCTTCAGATCCGCAATCTGATGCTCTATCCGGCTGAGCTATGGGTACAGAGAAAAACGACCGGCGATCCGCTCTTCCAAGGGATCATCCGGTCGAACGGAGAGGGTGGGATTCGAACCCACGGTGCCCGGGTAGAGCACAACTCCTTAGCAGGGAGCCCGATTCGGCCACTCTCGCACCTCTCCAGCGATCTTTTACAATTATACCCGGATAATTCAACTGCGCAAGCATAGAATAATCCGTTCGCTGCAATTCTCATTCGATGAGAAAAGCATTACGGAGAGAGTGGGATTCGAACCCACGGTAGGGGACACCTACAACGGTTTTCAAGACCGCCTCCTTAAACCGCTCGGACACCTCTCCAAAATTGAGACCCCAATATATATTGGAGTGTTTTTCTTGTCAACAACAGCATTTCTTAATTCTATGGGTTTGCCCTTTGTTTATTCCTCACCCTTGGTCATGAGGTCATATAACCGCTCCAGGTCATCCATAGAAAAATAGGTTATTTCAATTTTTCCTGAAGTGTTACTCCCCTTAATATTGACCTTGGTTCCCAGGGTTTTAATGAGCTTTTCTTCCATGTCCCAAAGCTCGGGGCTTCGTTTGGGCAATTGGGCAGGATTTTCCGATTTTTTCACCCTGGCACCGGCAGCTAAATCCAATATATCTTTTTCAGAAGTTATGGATAATTCTTCATCATCTACGGATGAGCTTTTTCGTATTTCAGGAATAGCCCTTTTGGAATCTATACCCGAGTTAATTAATTTGGAAAGGGCCTCTGCTTCCCGTACGGTCAAATCAAATTGAACAATGGACTTGAACATTTGCATTTGAGCATCTTCCCCCAGGGATACCGCAAGAACCGCCCGGGCATGACCGGAACTGAGTTCCCCCTGGCTTATGGCTTGCTGTATTTCAACGGGTAATCGGAGCATTCTCAGAGCATTGGCAATAACCGACCGGCTTTTTCCAACCTTCTTTGCCACTTCCTCCTGGGATAATCCAAAGGTATCCATGAGCTGTTTGTATGCCTGGGCTTCCTCAAGGGGCGAGAGATCCTCTCTTTGAATATTCTCAATAAGGGCGATTTCCAGTCGTTCTTCATGAGTGAACTTCCGAATAATGACCGGGACTTCAGTTAAACCGGCCAATCCCGCGGCTCTGTAACGCCGTTCTCCCGCAATAATCATAAAGAGGCCCCGGGAATCCTCTTCCACCAGAATTGGCTGAAGAATACCTTTTTCCCGAATAGAATCTGCAAGTTCGTCTAGCTGAGCCTGTTCAAAGTCCTTTCTTGGCTGATCCGGGTTCCCATACAGTTTTTCCCGGGAAACCACCCGGACTTGTGCTCCTGGAAGAACTTCCTGGTTATCCGGTTGGGAGTTCGCCCTGGGATCTGCCTGCTGATTTGTTTGAATAAGGGCATCGATTCCCCTTCCCAGACCTCGTTTAGCCACGGTTTAATACCTCTTTAGCTAACTGGGCATAGCTTTTTGCACCAAGACAGGAAGGGTCATAAAGGTGAATGGGAATTCCATGGGAAGGAGCTTCGGAAAGCCGAACGTTCCTGGGTATGAGGGTTTTAAAAACCAGTTTTCCATAGTGACCAACAACATCGGTTACCACATCCTGAGCAAGACGGGTTCGGGAATCGTACATAGTAAAAAAGATTCCCCCCAACTCGAGGCGGGGATTACTGGTCTTTTGTACCAGTTTAATGCTGTCCATAAGCTGGGTAATACCTTCCAGGGCAAAATACTCGGTCTGAAGAGGAATAAAAACCTTATCCGCAGCGGTTAAACCATTCAAGGTCAGAATACCCAGGGACGGCGGGCAATCAATAAGAATATAATCAAAAGCACTCTTTAGAGATTCTAATGATTTTTTCAGAAAAAATTCCCGCTCCTCTTCATCTACCAATTCCACTGTAGCACCAGTCAGGTCGATGCTTGCAGGAAGTATCCATACATTTTCTGCTGAGGTGGGCTGAATAACTTCATCCGATGAGACCTGACCGGTTATAAGATCATAAACCGTTGATTTTGAACGGTCGGCACTCATTGCCGAGGAGAGGTTACCCTGGGGATCAAAATCCACAAGAAGTACTTTCTTTCCCTCCTGGGCCAGGTAAGCACCAAGGTTTGCAGCTGAAGTAGTTTTTCCTACCCCGCCTTTTTGATTCGCGAATACTGCAGTTATAGCCATAGGGCAAGTATAGCCTAATTCCTGGAACCATGTCATGAGCATAGTAATAAAAACAGGGCAAACCTATCTTTCCTCCTGAACCAATGGCTGATACAGTTCATAGGAGGTAACCCAAATAATGAAGACCATCCATGTTGCTGGAGTAATTCTTGTATCTCATGACTCAGTACTTCTTGCCAGAAGGAAAACAGACCAGGCCTTTGGAGGGCTTCTGGAAATTCCTGGCGGCAAAATTGAACCGGGTGAATCAATTATCCATGCAGCAAAAAGGGAAATGCTGGAAGAATTGGGTACCAGAATCCCCCTGTGTATTCCCTTTATGTCTCTTACCTGGAAAGGACCAGAAATTCAGGTTAGTTTGTCTTCAGTTTTAGCTCCTATAGATCAAAAACCAACAAAATCCATCGATCATAGTGAACTTTTGTGGATTACTTTGGCAAATCTGCCGATATATATAAAGTACAACTACGGAGAAATCACAAAACCAGACATACCTATTTTAGAGGTATTAGCGAAACAGTATCAAGTAAACCCGGATTACTTTCGTTTTTTCGGGTAAAACCTTGAATTCCTGCCAGGAATGAATAGATTTGAACTGGCAGACAATTTTATATCAGAAAGTCGAGGTTTTCATGGGCCAGACACAGTTATCCAATCCTGAAATTATGCGTCAATTTCCCAAGGTAGAGTTACATAGACATCTTGAAGGTACCTTTTCCCTAAAGACACTTCATCGAATTGCGACGAAAAACGGAATAGACGTTCCCCAGGAATTTTCAGCT
>SKVS01000021.1 GCA_007129335.1 Spirochaetaceae bacterium | reverse complement strand
GAATAAAACCATAATCGGTGGTTTTGCCCGTTCTGCTTCCATCCTTGTGGGTAATGCCCTGGGCAGATCCGATCGGGACCAGGCCCACAGAACCATGGGGGCATCGGGGCTGGTTGGCCTTTCCATTGCCCTGGGGGTTGGAATGTTCACCCTGGTGTTCAGGAATCAGGTAGCCTGGCTGTTTACCAACGATCCGGCAACCCGGGAAGTACTGCAATTCGGTCTGGTGTTCTTCCTGGGATTTTACTTCATTGAAGCCCTGGGGTACGCATTCGAAATGGTCTTTGTGGGCAACGGCTACGGAAAGTACGTTCTGTTCAGCGAATTTTCCACCAATGTAGTATTCATTCTGGGCGCTACCATGCTGGCCCGGTTGCTCTTTCCTGATCAGATTCTTTGGGCCTGGCTGTCTTTTGGCACCTACCAGGTTTTTCATGCCATGTTCATGGTGGCCGGTTTCTTTCGGGGAACCTGGCTCGATGTAAAGGTTGAAAGCGGGGAATAGGGAATGGATGCTTATAATCAGATTACCAAGAATCAGGCAGGGATAGCCCACATGGCTGAACCAGAGTACTGGGATGCAGGTTGCACTCATATTTCTGCCCATGATCCGGTTCTTGCACCGATTATTGCCAAGCACCGAAAAGACGTTTTGGTAAGCCACGGGGATTTGTTCCGAACTTTGGCCAATGCCATTGTGGGTCAGCAAATATCGGTAGTGGCTGCAGCGGCAATCTGGAACAGGCTGACCGACCGCTACCCCGATTTGAGTCCCCGGGACCTGGCGGCAGCCGCTGGGGAGTCCTTGGGCGAACTGGGGTTGAGCCGTCAGAAGGTGGATTATTTGCAGGGAATCGGGCGGACTTTTTCTCAGCCGGACTTTGATTTGGCCGCCTGGGCCCGGGGCTCCAGTGAAGAGGTTTTTTCCCGCCTGGTGGCTTTGCGGGGGGTAGGGCCCTGGACTGCCCAGATGGTGCTGATTTTTTCCCAGCTGCGGCAGGATGTGCTGCCCCTTGGAGATGTGGGGTTGCTGAACTGTGCAGCCGATGTGTACCAGTGGGGCAGGGACCGGACCATGAAGGAGCTACAGGAGCTGGTGGAGCAACAGGCTGAAAACTGGAAGCCCTACCGGACCATTGGGGTTTGGTACCTGTGGCGGGAGCTGGATGCCGAGCCGGTTTTGTATTGATGAGTAAGGGATTTTTATAGACAGGGGACATAGGGCGTGGTTTAATTACTTTTATAAAGAAAGTAATAGGGTTGTGCCAGGGAGCCCCCATGGGAAAATTGTTGTACAGGGCTGATTTTGATGAGGCCCGCAATCGGTTGAGCAGCTGGTGGGATGGGAATGACATTGGAAGACCAGCGATGCAGATTACAGCTCCAAGGCAGACACCTTTGGAGGATGTTCCTCAGATGGCAGCTCCTGCAGGCTGGGTTACCGACTATTCAACCACTGACTTTGAATACCGGGTGTATTTGAGTCGGAAAGCTTGTGTGAACACCAATTATATGGCTGAAGCAATTCCGGTTGTTTCTCCGAATCTGGCTCCCAACTGTCTTGCCTTGTACCTGGGATGCCGGGGCATAGATCAGCCCGATACTGTTTGGTGCGAACCCTGTATTGAAAGTCCGGAAACTGCTATTTTTCTCAATAATCCTGACAATTTTTACTGGAATTTTACTCAACGTCTTACGGGTGAACAACTTCGCCTTGGGGCAAACAAATTTATGGTACAGTTTCCCGATCTCATTGAGGGACTGGACACCCTGGCTGCAATGAGGGGCACCGAACACCTCCTCATTGACCTTATAGATCGTCCGGAATGGGTTCAAACATCCCTAAGCATGATTACGGAGAAATATTTTGAATATTACAATATATTGTATGAAATGATTCAGGATGAGAGGGGAGGAAGTTGTTACTGGGCCTGGGCCCCCGGAAGAATTGCAAAACTCCAGTGCGATTTCTCTGCCATGATTTCACCTGACATGTTCGCCGATTTTATGGTCCCCGTTCTCAATACCATGACTGATCTTCTGGATTATTCAATTTACCACTGGGATGGACCGGGGGCCATTCCCCATCATGAATGTATTCTTTCTGTCCCCGGAATTAACATGATTCAATGGACTTCCGGAGCAGGAATCGAACCGGTTTGGGACAGACGATGGTGGCCCCTCTATCATAAGACAATCGACGCTGGCAAGAAAATGATGCTCCTGGGTTTTCAGGGAGAAGAAGGGCTGTACTATCTTGAGCAACTAAAAAAAGAGTTCCGGGAAAAGCTGTCTCATTTTATGATATCTCTGAAAGCTGACACAGTAAAGCAGGGTGAGAAAGCTATTTCTCTAGTGAGTCTCTGATAAAGGGTTTAGGACTGGATCAGCCCCAATGCTCAACAAGAATTGCTGCTACCTGCACGAGGAAATCCACATCCATTTGGGTAAAGCGGCCCCGTGTCGGACTGTCTACATCGAGCACACCCAGGAGTTGATCATTTTTCACTAAGGGGACCACCACCTCGGCATTGGAACGGCTGTCGCAGGCAATATGGCCGGGAAATTGGTGAACATCCTCTACGTGCTGGACCCTGCGGGTTGCACCAGCGGTACCGCACACTCCCTTTCCCAAATTAATCCGAATACAGGCAGGAAGACCCTGGAAAGGTCCGAGTACCAATTGATTGCTCTGGGGTTCTACCAGGTAAAATCCAACCCAGTTAATATCCCCCAGGCATTGGTTCAAAAGGGCGGACACATTTGCAAGGTTTGCAATGAGGTTAGGTTCATCCTGAATGAGAATTTTTACCTGGGCGAGGGCCATAGGATAGTCTTCCTCAGGATTTCCCGAGTAGTAGGTTGATTCGATCATAGGCTAAGAATGCCTGCTGGACTGGTAAGGGGTCAAGGGATTTGGTGATTAATTTGACAGGAAGGGAAAAGAACACGAGACTTAAAGGATACGGTCATATGAAAAAGTAAAAATAATTCCTTTCCAAAGGGTAGGCCTATGGGGTTGTCCTTGTTCGTCGGTAATTCCACCTTCTCTGGTGTTCTATCCCGGTGGATTCACCGGGCATTACTCCTTCTGGGTATACTGGGAGTGGTATCTTTCCCCGGGTGCGCACGCCCCCATACTGTCGGGAACCCCAGGGATCCCCTTCCTGTTCGAATCGGCATAACCTTACAGCCGGGGTCGGTTCTTTCCCTGCTCGCCCGGGATCTTGGGTATTTTGAGGATCAAGGGCTCATTCCCGAATATGTTGAATATCCCAGTGGAAAAAGAGCACTG
>SKVS01000040.1 GCA_007129335.1 Spirochaetaceae bacterium | reverse complement strand
GTGCAAAAAAAGATGCCTGGAACTGGAAAACCGAGCCCGTTCAAATGGAGAAGTTTGGTAGCGACGGGATCAGGGATTACTGGGAAGCCTTCTGGTCACCACCCTATCATAGATCCCGCTATTTCTTCCGAATTCAGAGTAAGGGAGAAACCTGGGACTATGGAGAAAAAGGGTTAGTAAAATCTCTTGATCCAGAAGCTACCGAACACCCCAAAATTGACTTCTGGAATTCCTTTGTATTTCCCTATAGCAATCCCGGGGATGTATTCTCACCGCCGGAGTGGATAAGCTCTACTGTCTGGTACCAAATTTTTCCTGAACGGTTCCTGAATGCCGATCCATCCATTAACCCTCCGGGAACTCTGGATTGGACTCGGGGTCCGGTAACAAACCGGGAATTCTATGGTGGAGACCTGAAAGGCATTATTCGGGGCCTGGATCATATCCAGGAATTGGGTTGTAACGGAATTTATCTGACTCCCATTTTCACTTCCTCATCGGTCCACAAATACGATACGGATGATTATTTTTCTATTGATCCCGCTTTCGGAACCGAACAGGATCTGAAAGACCTGGTGCAAGAATGCCATAATCGGGGTATACGCATTATGCTCGACGGGGTATTCAACCACTGTGGAAGGGGATTTGCACCGTGGAAAGATGTAATGGAAAAGGGAGAAAATTCAGCGTACCGGGACTGGTTTCATATTCACCGCTTTCCCCTCTTTCCGAAGGGAAAGGACACCGGAAATGCAAAGGATTCAAGCTTTGAAACCTTCGCTTTTACCACTTCCATGCCCAAACTGAATACGGAAAATCCTGAACTGAAAGAGTATCTCATGAAGGTTGGAGAACACTATGTAAGGGAATTCGGTATCGATGGCTGGAGACTCGATGTGGCAAACGAGATCGATAAGAGCTTTTGGAGGGAGTTCCGCCTACGAATTAAGGCAATAAATCCCCAGGCCTACATTCTCGGAGAAATCTGGCACGACTCACTCCCCTGGCTGCGGGGAGACATGTACGATGCAGTCATGCACTATACCAGTGCTAATGGAATTGTAGATTTTCTCATGGAACACCTGACCGGTACCCAATTAGCCAGAAACCTGACTAAAATTGAGGAAAGTTACCCCTTACCGGTGAACGAAGCCAGTTTCAACCTCCTGGATTCTCACGATACTCCAAGAGCTGTTTCGAAACTTGGGGGCAATCAGGATAAACTGCGGCTCGGGCTGTTTCTTCTGTTTACCCTGCCTGGCTCACTCTCCCTGTATTATGGCACCGAGTACGCTCTGGAGGGTGCCCAAGACCCAGATAACCGGAGGTGTATGATCTGGGATCCCACGACCGGTGAACAGGAGTTTAAAGATTTTCTTTCATCTCTCATTAACATAAGAAAAAAGTTTGGCAACCGAATATCCCGGGCAAGACGGAAACCTGTTGTCTGGGATTCCAATCCAAGATTATTTGCAGGATTTCTGACTTACCAGAACAGCACTCTCCTTTTTTTTGCAAACGGACAGTCCACCGAACTGGACCACGACCAGGTACTGGCCGTACTCACGGTAAATCCCCAAGACTGGAACATTATCATGTCCCAATCGATGACCAGCTCGGACAACTGGGCAGTAGGACCCTGGGGATATCTTATGGCAGAAAAAAAGAACCCATAAAGGGAGAACTGCCGGGAGCCTGCACCCAGGGCAAACCTAGGGCAAATATTGAAAGTGTAGAATAAGTATGCTCAGGAGAACTATGTCGCTTATGCGTTTGCCCTGAGCCTACACCGATTTCTTGACAAAGAAAAGACTTACCCATACAGTGGCTGGTATCCATGCGAATACTCTGTGTCTCAGACCATAAGGATCCCCTGGTATATACCAATTCAGTGGCAAAGCGGTTTCCCGATTTGGACCTGATACTTGGTGCGGGGGATCTGGATCTCTCGTATTACGAGTTTCTCGTTTCGTCTCTGAACCTACCCCTGGGGTTCGTTTTTGGCAACCATAACCTTCAGGGCATTGAACGGTACTGGCGGAGATACGAGCTTCCAACCTTTATACATACCCACGAAAAACACCTGGAAGCCACAAACGGCATTACCTATTTGGGAGGCCGGTGCATTCACTTGAAGGGCCTATTGCTGGCAGGCCTGGGTGGTTGTATGAGATACAACAAGGGACCAAACCAGTTTACCGAATTTGGCATGGCATTATTTTCCTTACGCATTTTTCCCAGACTCATTTTCAACCGAATATTCCATGGAAGGTATTTGGATATTCTGGTTACCCACGCCCCCCCTGCAGGGATTCATGACAAACCCGATCTGTGTCACCGGGGTTTCAAGTTTTTTCTGTGGTTTATGCGGGTATTCAAACCAGCCTACCTGGTACACGGGCATATTCACCTGTACGACCCCAAAGAAACCCGTCATACCCTGTACCACCAAACAGAAGTCATTAACGCCTATAATCATTACCTCATCGATTTTTCTCAAGAAAAGCCAAACCTTACACCTGCCGATGAAATGATTGGGCATAGTTCCAATCAGGATCTATTGGACTCCGAAGGGCATTCCCGACAACCTTGACTGTTCGAGGGCAAAAGCCAACCAGTGGCTGGCAAAGGGATCACCCAGATCAACAGGATTTTCCTTACCCTCAAGAACCCGGGAAAAGTACTGAATCAAGCCTTTATCGGCACTACCATGGCCATACAGATCAGAAGAAAAGGTATACCTCTTTGGAGTATCTCCGTCGTGGGGTTGCACCTCAATGGAAGAACGGGAACCAAAATGTGCTCTCAAGGTTGCCCGGGTGCCATCGATCCGCAGGGTTCTCCCTTCCTGGGCGGAATGCCCATGAAACCGGAATGTCCCGCTCATGTTGTTTTGGAAACGAATGACCGCTTCAATATGGTCGGGCTGATCATTGTTGCACCGGTACACACACCTCCCGTAAGGACCGGTAGACAAGGCTGAAAGAATTCCCTCCCGGTTCAGCTTGTTGGTAATGGTGGATGTTGGCCAATGCTTCCAGGGATAAAGAAAGGGGGTAATAAATCGGCCAAGGATACGGGAAATTGGGGACCCGTAGTTTTTCAGAGCATCCTTTATTGGTCGGCCTTCCAGGTACACTGAAGGTGCATAATAGCTGCAGGTTTTCCTATGGGGACAACCGTCCAGGCATTGTTCGGGAGATTCTTTGGGGGCATTCTCACTGGTAAAAAATTCCAGTGCACCCTGACAATACCCGGAAACAGCCCGGGTATTGGCAAACCAGCACATAAGATCCAGGTCGTG
>SKVS01000118.1 GCA_007129335.1 Spirochaetaceae bacterium | reverse complement strand
CGGTACTAAAGGATCTGTGCATTTGCTGGATGATTTGGTTTTGTGCCTGCGTAAGCTCATTGGCATGGGGCCGGAGACTCAAAAATAATTCAAGACTTTCCAGTACGCTCTCCTGATCCAAGGTATCTCTTAAGGAAATGTTTTGAAGAACCGATTCGAGCCCCAGGTGTTCAAGATTTGCTTTCTTCGCCAGTTCCATATACAGCAAATCCACCGAATAATCCCTGGGGAGCCCTATAGCCAGAGGGATAATGACGGCATTAAAGAATTCTCCACTGGCAAAGGGCCGCATTCCCAAAAAGGTCTGCTGTCTGCCAACGTGGTTGAACTGGGGAAAACTCTTGAGATTTTCTATGAACCTTTCCCGCCTTTGGGGTTCCCAAGTATCGATAATTGTTTGGACACTTGGTCTGCCATCCGATGGTTCAAGAATTGATTGAATGGATTGTTGCTGTTCCCGGGTTAAGGTCAGGACACCAGTCTCAGAGAAGAATACATCGCTGAACCGCAGATGCTCGATAATCGGGTGCCGAGAATTCAGAGCCTTTTCATACAGCTGGTAATTCTCCTGGGTTGTGTAGTGGTAGGTGCCGGCAATGACCAGCTGAACTCCATCTCGTTGAAGAATCACATAGGGAGGGGAAATTTCTTGCGCGGGATTACAGCCAAGGGTGAACGATAGCAGGAAGAGAATAATCAAAAACTTCATGACTTTTCTCAATCACCAAAGGCCCGCTCAACCTGGGTAATTGTTCCGGCCTGGCAATCAATTTCATGGTCTATGCCCAGGGGCAAAATAAGCTGGGGATCGGTGTGGCCAAAATCCACATTACAGACAATAGGCAGATCGGAATTTCCAAACTCATCCCGGACCACGGTCAGAATTCTTTGTTCAAGCTTCCGCTTTTCTTCGTCAGAATAATCCCGGGGCCGGCCAAACAGGATGCCTGAGACCCGGTCGAACACCCCCATGACCCCATAGTTCCGGAGCCAGAACTGCACATAATCCACCGAGGGTTTGTCCTCCGAGGTTTCCAGGAACAGGATTTTCCCGTTCCAGAAATCCGGCTGGAGCCAAAATTCGGTTCCCTTGAGCATTTCCAGAACCTCTATGCATCCTCCGAACAGCGTTCCGCTGACCTTGCCGCTGCCCTGAATAAACCGCAACCCTTCATTGGGAACAAGCTCTGCCAAATGACTGCCTTCCATAACCACTCCCCAGGATTCATAGCCGTTGCAATAGGACGGAAATACCGGTAGGGTCATCGCGGCGGCAGGATTGAGCAGAAAATCCCGGATGTAGGCCCGGTACTCCGGGGAAAAATGGGGCCACTGTGCAAAACCCGCCATGACCGAAGGCCCGTTAAAGGATACCAGTCCCAGCTGGTTCAGGTAGGTGTTCAAGGTTGTGGTGTCGGAGAAACCCATGAAAAATTTCGGGTTTGCCCGAATAAGTTCGGGATCCAGGTATTTCAAAATCCGGGCAGAATCGGTACCCCCAATGCTTGCAATTATTCCCCGGATTTCCGGATCCCCAAAGGCTTTGTTGATATCTTCGGCCCGGATCCGAGGATTATTGTACAGCTCTTGAGCGTCCATGCGGGCAGTGGGGAATTCAACCGGAGTAAATCCCAAAACTCTAAGCGCTTGCAGGCCCGCATCCAGAACGTGGGGAAACAGGGAAGGACCTCCCCAGGACGGGGACAGGATGGCGAGCTTGTCGCCCTGGCGTAATTGGGGTGGTTTTTGCATGGTGGTCCTAGGGTTCATGGTTCCTTCCTCATAGACCAGGTTCGCTGGTAAATAATCTTTCCAACCCGATCAATAAGTCCGCGCAGGTCGTTATTAGTCAGGGAACTGTATACAGAAATATCAAACAGGTAGGGCAGCATCAGCTCATCTATATCATCTACAATTTGAGAAAGTGTCTTAAAATCAACATCCCCAAAGAGGGTTAGATCAATATCCGAGCCCTCCCGGAAGGTGCCTTTTGCCCGGGAACCGTAGAGCACCGCTTTTTCAACAACCTTGTAGCGCTCAAAAACCTCATGAATGTGTTCAATGGTTTGTCGGGATAATCCATGGTCAAAACTCATGGTTCATCCCGTTGCATTCGTTCAGAAAAAGTCAGGGCAAGGTTAGAAAAAGCGGGATAAAAAACCTCAATAATTTGCTGTACAACCTTCTGGGCCAGGACTTCATCGTAGGTATGGGAGGTCAGATTCCGCGATCGAATCATATCCATCCACACCTCGCCATTGGAAATGAGCCCAGACTGAAAAGCTTTTCTTGTGCTGTCCTTTGATCCTATCAACCCCATTATCCCCTGCTCGGTTAAATAGTCTTTTAAAAGATTCCAGGATAGTTCATGGGTATATTCAAAGCCCTGGATAAGTCCTTGTTTTTCGAGTTTGTTTAGTTTGTTAGATTGGGAGTATTCCACAGCTTCTTCCAAATCACGGTAAGCCTTGAGGAAATTATTGTATCTTTGTTTCCAACGCACATCTTCATTCATAAGGTGATCCTTACGCATTATGTATCATTCATGTTTATGCAATTCTTTTCAATTCTTTTCATTACACCGGGGCAACAGGGTTACCCGCTGTTGTAAAAAGCGGGAAAAATCATCATCGGTTACTTCGACTACATCAACCCGGAAGGGACAAGACATTGCAAGAGAAACCGCTTTTAACAGATCGCCACCCACAATTGCCAGGTCAATGTCGGATTTCTCGCTGATAGATCTTCCCTCTTCGAATACCGAACCGAAACCCCAGACCTGGACAATCCCGGGCACCTGGTCATAGAGCTTACCTGCCAGATCCAGGGCAGCATGAAGAAGTTCCTGTTTCCGCTGCTCCATTTCTTGTTCATGAGCCCTGTTGAGTTCATTCAGCCTTTTTGCATAAGAACTTACCTCGTTCATGAAATGTCCTTGCGGAGCTCTGAAAGGAAAAGAGCATATGCGTCGACGGCCTTGCTTACCTCGGTAATACATTGGGGTACTTTTTTTTGGACTAATAGTATCTTGTCCTGATCGATTGGTTTGGCATAGAGATTTCGAAACACGTGACGAAAAGATCGCAAATCATCAACAAGCAAATACACTGGTTCTGAAAAAAATGCTGGTCGAAGCTCAGGAATGTCCAGACGCATTCTTTCCAGGAGTTCCTTATGCCAGGAGGATTCAGACAGATTATTTTCGAAAAACTTCGCAATTCGCAGGCATGCATTCTCAATGACAGAGTAAATATTGTGTATGGTGTAACCCAAAGCGGCAAAATCCAGATAATCACGGGCACCTGAATGGAT
>SKVS01000296.1 GCA_007129335.1 Spirochaetaceae bacterium | reverse complement strand
TGCTCCTCGTAACCTCGGGAAGATTCCTTTTCAAGCTCGAACAAAGCTTGTTGCATAAAAATAATCTCATACATGAGCTCCTTCATAGAACAAATAACTCTCTGCAACTTGTGCTATCCCTGGTTCAACTATCCCAGTTCGAGGGGGAATACGCGGGAGAAAATACCGCCCGGCTAATCCACCTTCAGGCAAGAATCAAAGCCCTGGGTCTTGCCCAAAGCCTTATTTCCCGGGACTACGCATCGGTTTCCTTTTACACCCTTGTACAACGACTTGTGGAAGAATCTCCCAGCTACGAAAAGGGGGAACGGGTTGATATCCGGGTTGAGCCT
Organism: Spirochaetaceae bacterium; assembly: GCA_007129335.1. Classification (GTDB taxonomy): domain Bacteria; phylum Spirochaetota; class Spirochaetia; order DSM-27196; family Salinispiraceae; genus SKVS01. Next base: position 2,990 of record SKVS01000296.1, on the reverse strand, counting down.
CCAGACCTCATGCTGCTCCTGGACTATGCGGTACCCCTTTGCCTTATTTTGAACGAGCTCATCATGGACACTCAGGGAAGCGCTCCTCGGATCTCAACCCTTGCGCAATCTAAGGAACTTACATTAACGTATACCAGTTTCAGTGATAAAGAACTTTCTGAACAATCTCACATCCTGATAAGCAGTCTATGCACCCACCAGCTGGGTGGTACTCTTTCCATAGCATCACATAAGCCCTTGGAATGTTCCCTGGTTATTCCACTGGATTTGTATAGAAACAGGATTATGCAGTAAACCATGAGAATTATACTTGTAGAAGATGAAGCAATTACGGTTATGTTTCTCACGAGGGCCCTGGAGAAACTGGGGCACCAGGTCGTTGGGACCGCATCCCAGGGTGAACAGGCCATAGAACTGGTAGGGGCCCAAAATCCCGACCTGGTTATTATGGATATAAGTCTTGCAGGAAATATGGACGGCATAACCGCGGCTGAACACATTCGCAGGAGTTTCTCCCAACCGATCTTGTTTGCCTCGGGTTACAATAATAAGGATATGGCTCTTCGTATTTCTCAAATCCCAAACTCCAGCTTCTGCCCCAAGCCATTGGAAATCATGAAATTAAAGGAAATGCTGGATTTCAAGACCAATTCCTGAGGGTTCAATACTCAAACAGAACGAAGAACCAGAAACTGGAGCTTCATGGATGCTTTATCCATGGCGGCTCATTGAGAAATTATCAAATCATCCAAAACAGCCTGGATTTTTGACCATTGCACCGGTTTGGAAACATAGGCGCTGAATCCCTGAGAAAGAAACCTTTCCCTATCTCCTTCCATTGCGTAAGCCGTAACTCCAATAATGGGGATTTCCGATTTACTGCCGAACTCTTGGGAGTTTCTGATTTTTGCAGTAGTTTCTAATCCTGTCATGATTGGCAGTTGCACATCCATAAATACACAGTGAAAATCCTGGTCTTTCAGTACCTCCAGGGCTTCCAGACCATTAGTTTTCCAACATACCCGGTGTCCTTTTTTCTCAAGAAGCTTCTGTAAGGAAAGGGCATTAACCGGGTCATCCTCCACAATGAGTATCTCCAGAATCTTCTGATGTTTCTGCCCAGGTTCATGCTCCAGAGATTGGGATGATCCAGAACCAGAATAAATTTTCAGGGGAAGCTGAACCACAACGGTTGTACCCTTTGTGGGAACACTAACGATTGAGAGGCTTCCGCCCAAAAGATCGGTTAATTTTTGAACAATAGACAGCCCCAGACCTGCACCCTGGTAATTCCTGGTATAGGAGGTCTCTAGCTGGTTAAAGGGAGCTAAAACAAGGGGAATTTTTTCCTTAGGAATCCCAATCCCCGTATCGCGAACCGAGAATCTGGCCACGAGCTCATTCCCACGAGCACCTTTTTGGTGTTCCCCTTCCAGATGGACATCGATTCGTCCCTGATTGGTAAACTTGATTGCATTGCCCACCAAGTTGAGTAGGATTTGCTGAATCCGTAATGCATCTCCATAAAGAGAAGGAGGAACCTGCGGATCAATAGAGAACTGGAGTTCCAGGCCCTTCTCTCGTGCTTTTATGCCAAAAAGGTCGAGAACTGCCGATTTGAGGTCCTCTCCAGAAAATTCTCCTTCATGAATAGTCATGGCGCCTGCTTCAATTCGGGTAAGATCCAGAATATCCGACAACAAACGGGTAAGTCTGTCCGAGGATTTCAAAGCAATTTCAACATACTCCAGTTGCTCTTCATCGAGCTCGGTAGTACCTAACAACTGAAGCATACCCATGATCCCGTTTATAGGTGTTCTAATTTCATGACTCATATTTGCTAAAAACACGGATTTTGCCTGATTTGCTGCCTTAGCGATCTGTTCTGCTTTTTTGATTTCCTCCAGAGCTTTCTTCCTGTCGGTAATATCCTCATGGAAACCCAAATAACTATTTTCCGAAAGCTTTGCAGCCACAATATTCCACCAGCGTTTTGATCCGTCCTTTGTTAGATAGGGGATTTCTACTACAAGCTTGCCGAGTTCCTTCAGTATTTCAAAATTTTCCTGGGCTTTCTGCCCAGCGTTGGCATCCAATACATCGAGTATGTTTTTTTGAAACAACTCCCCAGAGCTGTATCCCGTCATGCGAACAGCCTCGGGATTCGCCTCAATAAAAGTTCCTTGTCCGTCAATGACCATAACCCCAAGAGGAGCATTATCTACATAGGCCCTGTACCGGGCCTCGCTTTCCTTCAGGGCCTGTTCGGACTGTCATAAATAATAGGCAAATCCCCGATGTCCACACCTTCCAGAAGTTGAACTACCAACTCCCCAGCTTTCCTTCCCTGTTCTATGCCACTGACCAGAATGCCTCCCAGGGCACCATAACCCAAGTCAAAATCCCAGAAAGTAAACACCGGAGAAGGTGAATGCCGGGATATGAGGTCCATACTCTGAGGCAGGGAAAGGTAGCTTCCCTGAGCCGTCAACAGATTGGTAATTCTCAATACCAGGCTGTCTTGGGACAGGGCAGGAAGAATCTTCAGCGCATCCTCAACGGTAAGGTTCAGAAGTTCAGTAAATTCCACCCTGTTTCTAAATTGGACAGCTTCCTGACGAAACGTAAGAAGGTTTACCCGACTGACCTGGGATTGTTCGTCAACTATGGCATAAATTCTTTGGGTTTTAGGGAAAAGCTGAAGCGCAAGGTCTATGGTTTGCGCAATACTCACTTCTTCATTTACCCCGGTTATCTTGTCATGCTCTTTGAATTGATCAGGAGCAATATTATTGATTCCCGCAAATACAACCGGTATACCCGGGCAGAGTTCTTCGCGAATTTCCAGGTAAAAATCCAGGGCATCGTCATCGAAAACCACAACAACAGCAGGATTGGAGGATTGGTATTTCACCTGTAAGTATTCCCCGAGGTTCTTTCGATAATCTTCATCCAGATAGCGGCGAAAATCCAAATGCTCAAGATATAAC
>SKVS01000031.1 GCA_007129335.1 Spirochaetaceae bacterium | reverse complement strand
GTTTAGTTTGTTTCAGGGTTTGAATTCCGCAGGGGATCAGGCACAGGTTGCCCTGGGTGAAATTCTTCAGGCGGTGGGAGACATAGAAGCCAGGGTAGAAAACTTGAAATCGAATGTTCGTCATACCCAGGAAACCATTGGACATACCCAGGATTCTTTCCAAAAACTTTCAGGTACTGCACAAAATCAGATGAGCCACGTAACCCAGTCTAGTGCGGCTGTTGAGGAAATGGTTGCATCCATAGCCAGTGTAGGTTCTATTGTCGATCAACGTCAGAAAAATGCCCAGCGCCTGTTGGAAACTGCAGAATCCGGGAGTACCACCTTGTCCCAGGCCGCTGCTTTAAGCAAGGAGGTACTGGAAAACATTGGCAAAATTAACGAAATGATCGCCATTATATCCGGAGTAGCAAGCCAAACAAATCTCCTGGCAATGAACGCTGCAATCGAGGCCGCCCATGCAGGTGATGCAGGAAGGGGTTTTGCGGTGGTTGCCGATGAAATTCGTAAGCTTGCTGAATCCAGTGGGGATAATGCAAAGAAAATAAAGGCAAACTTGAAAAACCTCATACAGAGTATTGAAAATTCCAACCGGACAATCTTGAATTCTTCCGAGTCCTTTGGTGCCATTACTTCAGATGTTCGGGAGGTGTTAACCGGATTGAAGGAGATACACCATAGTACCCTGGAGCTGAACTCCGGGAGTAAGGAACTTCTGGAGAGTACGGGTATATTGAACGATCAGACCCAGCAACTGGGTTTGGTACTGGCTGAGGTTGAAGCGGACCAGTCCAAGATCCAAAAAGCCAGCCAGGAGATGGATGGGGCTGCCAATTCGGTATCCGAAGGGGCCCATAGCATTAGCCAGCGGGTCGGAAATATAGGCAGGTCGATTCAGGATATTCAAATGATTGCCCAGGAGATGGAAGAGCATGGTCGTGAATTGACCATTGCTATTGAAAAGGTTCGCTCCGAAGCTTTGTAGTCAATACAATCCCCGCAGACAATTCATAGTGGTGCCAATTTTGGAATTCAATTGAGGCAATTTCAAAAGCCTTGTAATTGCCTTCATTGATAATCTGTAATTTTTGTAGGTAAACACAGGCCATAAGTTCCTGGGTCCAGAATCCGCACCACTAAATGGGGCCTATACCTGGACGTCTTCTCCTGCCAGGAGGGAACCAAGGTTCCGGTCTTTTGCCCGGTCCATAACATTCTTCAGTGTCATGCTTTCGAAATACTCGTTTATCCGTTCGCTGGCTTCCTTCCAGACGTTGTGTACCAAACATGTACTTATTCTGTCGCAGGGAACTTCTTCATCGCTGCAGGCGGTACAGGGAGAAATATCCAGGCCCTCATCGACAGCCTCAAAAATTGCCCGCACGGTAACGGTTTCCGGATCCTTGTGGAGAATAAACCCACCGCCTGGTCCCCTGACCGATGAAATAATTCCAGCCTTTTTTAAACGGAAGAAAATCTGTTCAAGGAATTCGGGACTTATATCTTCCTCTGAGGCAATTACTTTTATTGCCTTTGGCTTTGTGGTTTCGCTCAGAGCCAAGTTTGTTATGGCACGCAAAGCGTAACGACCCTTAGTGGTAATTCGCATGGTAATTCCTTTGTTGATTTATAAAAAGGTGATCTTTAAAATAATGTATACCCTTGGGCAGAAACTTGCAACTATATCATTGGTCAGGGCTTTGGTTTATGGCAAAGTTGTTCGGGGATATGGCCCATGTATGGCTCAGGATTAATGGTTTGCTTCCCCGGTTTAATGCATTTCTGAAATAAAAAAACACCGGATCAACTCATCCCCAGGGGGATGCTGCTCCGGTGTTGCTGGGTTTTCTCTTTCCTGGAGGGATGAGTATTAGCTGTTCACCCGTTCCACGTAATCGCCGGTTTCAGTGTTTACCATAATTTTTTCTCCTTCCTTGATGAAAATGGGGCATTTAACCTGTAAACCAGTTTCGGTTGTTACCACCTTGGTTGCTCCGGTAACCGTATCTCCCTTAATGGCCTCTGGTGCTTCGGTTACTACAAAAACCATTTTCATGGGAAGTATCAGGTCAATGGCTTCAGACTCCCAGTACACAATCTTGTAGCTGTCCCCTTCTTTCAGGTAGGGGGTTTTTTCAGAGAAATACTCCGCGCTGATTTCAAACTGATCGTAGGTTGAGTTGTCCATGAAATGCAGGTGTTCTCCATCGGCATACATGTATTGAGCATTCTTATCGTATACATCTGCTTCTTCAACATTGTCGTTCGATTTTATAGTTTCTTTGAGAACCGAGCCGTCTTTCAGGTTTTTCAACTTTACCCGGGAGAAGGCTGCTCCTTTACCGGGATTCACAAACTCCCTTTCCACTACCAAATAGGGGTTACCCTTAATAATGAGGCACATCCCCTTGTTTATTTGTCCACCTTTTATCATTGTATATTCCTTTGTTTTAGAGTCGTTTTGAGGGTGCCGAATAATAGCCTGAAAATTCCCTCTAGGTCAACAAATGCCCAGGGCAAACGCATATGGTAAAGTGGTTCGGGGAAATGGCCCATTTTTTGCTCAGTTGTAGGAGTTTATCCAACATAATTGCACTATTTTACCAGGTTTGATTGCCATATGCGTTTGCCCTGAACAAATGCCGGGCAAACACCAAGAGTGAGGCCAGGACAAAGTTGCCTGGTGAAGTGATCCATTTGTTGCCGAGGTACAGGGGGTTATCGAACCGGGTTATTCTCAATTATAGGTTCTTTTGATGTACTACACGTGAGTCCTGGAACAAATCAAATTCAAACAGGTCGCCAGTCATTACATTAGGCGAGGCTGGGTATAGTAATGGTAACCCGGACAAAGGGAACCGAATCGCCGGCCTTGTAGTAGACCCCGTTCCGAGCCTGAATTGCAGCCCCCATTTTGTCCAGCAATTGACGGCAAACATAAAGCCCCGTTCCCTCGCTCCATTCCTCACAAGGAAGTTCCCTGGGATGGTTCTCAATAGTGAAAAATAAATCGAAAACCTGTTCCGAATAGTCGTAAGGTATGCCAATGAGGTTGTCCCTGCTACTGTCCCTTATACTCAGGGGCAGGGGGTCGTTTAAAATGAACAGGTCCCAGCACGGAATAGAAAGGGAAGTATTTTCGCTGAGTCCAATGCGGATGGTGCTTCCTTCCGGGGAATACTTGATTGCATTAATGACTAATTCCCGAAGTACCTTTTCGTACCAGGAAAGGTCACCTTTCAGGTTTTTCTTCAGGGAAAGCTCCATGGTATCAGCAATGAGGACCCGATTGTATTCTTTGGCAAGGGGAACGAGTTCGTTGG
>SKVS01000223.1 GCA_007129335.1 Spirochaetaceae bacterium | reverse complement strand
TGCGATGGAATTATGATTGGAAGAGCTGCTGTTCAGAAACCCTGGATTTTTGCCCAGGCAAAAGGTATGATAACACAGAATATCGATTTGCATGAAACGGGCATTCGGTTTCTCCACTATTTATCCCAATACCAACCACAGGAGTTCCATCTGTCTCGAGCTCATAAATTTTTCGAGTATTTTGTACACAATCTCATTTGGCATCATGATCTTTTTACAAAACTTCGGCAGCTAAAAAGCCTGCAAGAGATAGAAAACTGTTTTACTCAGTATTTTCATGAACATCCAGAAGAACAGCACATCGATTTACGGATTCACCATGGGTAATTATTCTCCTGTTATACTTTTCATTGCCCTGGTATTTCTTTTTTTCCTGCTGGGTTGTCAAACCCCAAAACCTGTATACTCACCATCTGTGCAAAAGAATTTTCGAAGTATTCCGGATTTTTTTTCTACACAATGGTTGTTTCCTCAAGGAGAACATAAGGATAGGTTCCTGGAATACTTGGAATTTTTCCATTTTCCCCGAAAGAAAGTCCAAGCACGAATTGTAACCGGATCCTGGGGCAGGGTTTTTTCGCTCAAATTTACCCCTACAGAAAAAAGGGGGCAGGTGTTCATAATTCATGGATATATGGCCCATCTAGGTCATCATAGTGAATTAACCCAGCGCTTACTGGCGGATCAATGGGAGGTTGTATTAATTGATTTACCCGGTCATGGTTTGTCCGATGGGAAGAGATTTGATATAGATGCGTTTTCCACCTATGGTCATGTTCTATCGAGTATCTGGCTTGAGGAAGAAAGCTCTGAAACCCCCTTACCTAGAATCATGATCGGTCATAGCACTGGCGCTTCAACAATTCTGGAGGCTCTGCTGTCAATTCCTGAAGAACATCATCCTTCTGGAATAATTTTTGGAGCTCCACTTGTGGAAATGTATCAACGGGGATTTCGCACCACTGTTAACCATCTTGCCTGGTCAAATCAGATACCTTTACCAGAAATATTCCGCAATCCCCGATTTATGAGTTCTGGAGCTAGTTGTAATCCTGAGTTCCGAACATTTGCCCTTTTGGGTGATCCTTTATACGCCTGGATATATTCCCCGGGCTGGTTACACGCTTACGACCATTGGATCAAGGAACTTCTTCATGATTTAAATCCTCGTTATCATGGTCCAGCCTTGGTACTCCAAGGTTCTGCTGACACTACAGTGGACGGAATGAGAAATGAACCCTTACTGAAAATCCTGCTACCAAAGAATGAATACCTCGTTTTTGATGGCTATTCTCATACCATATTCAATGTTGCTCCAGATCGTTTGGATCGGGTATATGAAAGAATACAGACTTTTTTGCCACAATAGTTGGAACCGGTTATCCATGTTACAATAAAATATAATCAAAGTACGAAGGAAATCACTGTGAAACTGGTAACTGTTTTTGAATCAAACCTGCGAATACAGGCTCAAATGGCTGTAGAACTCTTAGAATCCGAACATGTGGATGCCATGCTGTTCTGTGACGATGCCGGAGGATTATATCCCGGTATGGAAGCGTATTTTGGTTGCCAGGTCCAAGTCAGACCCGAAGATGTTGACAAGGCAAAAGAGATTTTAGCGAGTAACACATAAGGTATTCTTTGTGAAAACCCCGAAACCCCTCCTTCAGGTTGAGGATCTAACCATAAGGGTTTCCCCTTCAAGGGGTAATGGACTTTCCCGCTCTGGTAGCGAGTCCCCTGTGCTCGTTTCGAATCTAAGTCTTTCCCTGTATCCCCAACAACGGGTTGGCCTTGTAGGGAAAAGTGGCAGCGGAAAATCTGTAACCGCTTTTGCTCTTTCGGGAGTATATCGGGAAAAAGGTTTAGCTCTATCGTACAAGACCCTCGATGTTCCCCCTGCACCCGGGGCTGTCACCCTCATTTTTCAAGATCCTAAAACATCATTGAACCCATTTCTTCCGGTAAAGAAGCAATTTTCCCAACTTCTACGATACCATAACCCAGGTTACTCCCGGAGCGAAATCCTGGACAAGACCACAGAACTCTTGCATAGAACCGGTATAACCGATATTCCAAGGGTTCTTACCTCTTTCCCCTCTCAACTTTCCGGTGGGCAGTGTCAAAGAATAGCCATAGCCCTGGCCCTTGTTCCTAATCCCCAATGTATAATTGCCGATGAACCCACTTCAAATGTGGATGTGGGTTCAAGAAACAAGATTTTGGATCTCCTTTTAACAATTACTTCCAGTCCAGGCGGGCCAGCATTACTTTTTATTTCCCATGATCTACCCACTGTACAAAAACTCTGTCCCGATGTTTATATGATGGAAGATGGGGTAATGGAAAAGGTAAAAGACCTGAACATGCCTGTTGTTCCAGGAAGGAACATTTCTCCCGAAGAGCAAACCCTGATAAGAAAACCTATTCTGGAAATGTCCCATGTTCAATACACCTATCCAAATAACCAGAATCAGGTCCTCCAGGATATAAATCTTACAATAACCGAAGGTGAGTTTATTGGAATTTTAGGAGAGAGTGGTTGCGGTAAGACAACCTTACTCCATTTAGCAATGGGTCTCTTGTTCAGTGATCCACCAGGAACCATTTGTTATCAGGGTAACGACCTTTCCCGTATGACCCATGAAGAGCGCAGTGCACTTTTCCAAAAAACCCAGATAGTTTTTCAAGATCCTCTCACGTCATTATCATCTGTGTTGCCGAATTACACCCATATTCTCGAGCCATTAGAACTGTACAGCAATGAAACTCTACCGATGCTTCACAATGCCAGTCTCATGGGTTTCCGGGATGTTGAACTGGATTCCAAAGAGATTCCTTACCGGTTTCCCCATGAACTCAGTGGTGGACAGCGACAACGAATAGCAATAGCCAGGAGCCTTTGTGTGACACCGAAGATTATTTTTGCTGATGAACCGGTAAGTGCTCTGGACACGGAAATTCGTTCTTCCATACTTTCTCTTTTATTGAAACTCCACCGGGAGAAAGGATTTGCTGTGGTGTTAGTAACCCATGATCTGGATGTTCTCCGACAAACCAGCACCAGAATTCTGGTAATGCACGGCAAAACCATAGTCGAAGACAGTAATCCGGCTGCATTTTTTGGACCAGAGGGCCCATCCCATGAGATAAGTCGGGAGTTCTTTCGCAAAGCCTCTTGGAACCCTCCTGGGAAACTTTCTATTGACCACCCTTTAACAGGAGAACACCATGGGGAATAGTCACTACCCCAAACAGGCAAGGGTCCTCCTTTGGCAGATACTCCAGGGATTTTTTTCTCTAGTATTATTCCTTGGTCTGTTCTTTTT
>SKVS01000209.1 GCA_007129335.1 Spirochaetaceae bacterium | reverse complement strand
GAGTCAGTACTATTACGCTTTATCGTCATTGCCCACCCTGATGTTTGATTCAGATCAGTTTCCCACGGAGCAGGAGTTTCTCCAGATCTGTGCTGATTGGCTTACTCCTGTGGAACTCATGTATATCCACGGAACCCAAATTACCCCAGCACAACCTCAGGAGAAAAACGAGCTTATTCGTCGGTGGGAGGGGTTCGAAAGTGAGCTAAGAAACGAGTTGGTTCGTTTACGTGCCGGTCGCTTGAAAAAAGAGCCCCAGGAATTTCTCCGTATGGATGAAGGGGGTGTTGCCTTTCAGGGCTTCGGAACCATAGCAGATGCTGCCAAGAATGCGGTTGCAGATCCATCCCCCTATGCCGCAGAGAAAATTCTTAATCAGCTTCGCTGGAATTATTTGGAAGAATTAAGTGTTGGTCATTTTTTCGATGTCCAATCCTTACAGGTGTACTATCTCAAGCTCCAGATTCTCCAGCGAAACGCTCAGTTAAACAAAGAACAAGGTGAGAAACGGTTTACATCTCAATACGAACAATTATCAGAAACAATTTCTGAGTCTAATAAGCCCGTTAGGGAAGGCATGGAGTAAGGAATGGCACAAACACGTGGAACAGTAATTGGTGTGAATGGAAATATGGTAAGCGTTGAAATAACAGGTGATGTTGCCCTGAATGAGGTTGGTTACATCCTTGTTGGGGATCAGCGCTTAAAATCAGAAATTATCCGAATCCGGGGAAGCCGGGTTGAGATGCAGGTTTTTGAAATGACCCGGGGTATTGGCATTGGTGATCAGGTAGAATTTACCGACCAAATGCTCGCTGTAGAACTGGGTCCCGGTCTTTTGAGCCAGGTTTACGATGGCCTGCAGAATCCTCTCCCCGAACTTGCGGAAGAATGCGGCTTTTTTCTCCAAAGGGGAATCTATTTAAATGCTTTAAATCGAAGTACCAAATGGGATTTTACCCCTGTTGCCAAGGAAGGGGATGTGTTAACCGCAGGTGATACCATTGGTACCGTTCCCGAGGGAATTTTTACCCACCGAATCATGGTTCCCTTCGACGTCAAGGGTTCTGTTACCCTGAAAAAAGTGGTTGATGCGGGTCAGTACACCGTGGATCATGTTGTTGCTCAGGCCCAAGACGAAAAGGGGCAAACCTTTTCCCTTACAATGATGTTCCAATGGCCGGTAAAGCGGGCAATTACTACCTATGCAGAACGGTTAAAGCCTATTGAACAGCTGGTGACCAAGGTTCGAATTATCGATACCTTTCTCCCCGTTGCTCTTGGAGGTACCTACTGTATTCCCGGTCCCTTTGGTGCAGGGAAAACCGTGCTCCAGCAGGTAACCAGTAGAAATGCGGAAGTCGATATTGTAATTATTGCAGCTTGCGGTGAACGGGCAGGGGAGGTTGTGGAAACCCTGAAAGAGTTTCCCGAGCTTATTGACCCCAAAACCGGAAGAACCCTTATTGAGCGTACCGTTATTATTTGTAATACCTCTTCTATGCCTGTGGCTGCCCGTGAGGCTTCGGTATATACCGCAGTTACCATTGCAGAATACTACCGCCAAATGGGTTTAAACATTCTGCTCCTTGCGGATTCCACCAGCAGATGGGCCCAGGCCATGCGGGAAATGTCGGGCAGACTCGAGGAAATTCCCGGTGAAGAAGCGTTTCCTGCGTATCTTGAGTCGGTAATTGCCAGCTTCTACGAAAGAGCTGGACTGGTTCGGTTAAAAGATGGCAGCAAAGGATCGGTTACCATTGGGGGTACAGTTAGTCCTGCGGGAGGGAATTTCGAAGAACCTGTTACCCAGGCTACCCTGAAAGTTGTGGGTGCATTCCATGGGCTTTCTCGGGATCGGGCAGATGCCCGGAAATATCCCTCTATTCATCCATTAGAAAGCTGGAGCAAGTATGGCGGGTGTATAGATCCCAAACAAACCCAGTATGCCCGGGATATTTTGTTCAGGGGTAACGAAATTAATCAAATGATGAAGGTAGTAGGTGAGGAAGGAACAAGTCTTGATGATTATATTATTTATCAGAAAGCAGAGTTCCTGGACCGGGTATACCTGCAACAGGACAGTTTTGACCCCGTAGATGCCAGTGTTAATGTGGAGCGACAAACCTATATTTTTGGAATTATCTTTGACATTCTGGGTTCAAAATATGATCTGGCCTCCCAGAAGGAAGCCCGTGACTTTTTCAACAAACTCCGCCAGAATTTCCTGGATTTCAACGGCGCCGAGTGGAAAGGCGATGGGTTTACTACCCTGGAAAAAGAAATAAAAGATATGCTCAGTGAAAAGAAAATGAGTTTTGATCCAGCAGCGGAAGCCCTGCTTTCCGCAGCGTACTAAAGAAGGGGCGGCATACAATGCAAAAGGTATATAGCAAAATTGAATCAATAGCGGGAAACGTCATTACGGTAACCGCGACCGGTGTAAAATACGACGACCTCGCCCTGGTGAGTGCAGCCCACGGTGACTCCCTGGCCCAGGTTATTCGTTTAAACGATGACAAGGTCAGTCTGCAGGTATTTACCGGAGCCAGGGGTATTTCCACGGGAGACGAGGTCCGGTTCCTTGGATTTCCCATGAAGGTGTCTTTTACCGAAAACCTCATGGGCCGGATCTTTGACGGGTCGGGGAGACCCCGGGATAACGGACCAGTACTGGAAGAGAACATGATCGAAATTGGTGGGCCATCGGTTAACCCGGCAAAACGGATTATCCCCCGGAATATGATTCGAACGGGTATTCCTATGATCGATGTGTTCAACACCCTTGTAGAAAGCCAAAAACTTCCGATTTTTTCGGTCAGTGGGGAGCCATATAACCAGTTGCTCGCCCGAATTGCCATGCAGGCCGAGGTAGACCTGATCATTCTTGGGGGAATCGGCTTGAAATACGACGATTATCTGTTCTTTAAAGAAACCCTGGAGGAAGGGGGAGCTTTATCGAGAACAATTTTCTTCGTCCACACTGCCAGCGATCCAATAGTTGAAGCCCTGCTGGTGCCGGATATTTCCTTGGCGGTGGCAGAGCAGTTTGCCCTCCAGGGAAAACGGGTTCTCGTTCTCTTGACCGACATGACAAACTTTGCTGATGCCATGAAAGAAATTGCTATTACCATGGAGCAGGTACCATCCAACCGGGGATATCCTGGAGACTTGTATAGCCAGTTGGCAAGCAGGTATGAAAAGGCGGTTGACTTCGAAGGAAATGGATCCATTACCATCCTGGGTGTAACAACCATGCCTGGGGATGACGTAACTCACCCAATTCCTGACAACACCGGATATATTACCGAGGGTCAATACTACCTGAGGAATGG
>SKVS01000299.1 GCA_007129335.1 Spirochaetaceae bacterium | reverse complement strand
TTCTTCGAGTAACCGGATTCTCTGGAGCAGCTCATCCCCGGTATTTTCTGTATGAACAACCGGTGGCTCTCTATCAGGGACAGAATCATCAGGGATTGAATCTTCCAGACGATCCTGGGCCAAATCCCCGAGTGCTGCCCTGGCTTGTTCGAGTTCATGAAGCAGGGTTTCATTCTTTTCCTTGAGCAGTTGTAACTGATTCTGGGTCTCAACCAGAATATCAAGCATATCGATCCGTTCATCCACCAGTTCAAGAACCTGCTCCTCCAGGTCAACAACCCTCTCTCCGAGGATCGTTTCTCTTCGCTCAAGTTCAATGATTCTGTTCCCTAAACGGGAAATTTCTTCCAATGCTTCATTTCGGGTAATTTCAAGAATGGATTCATGTTCGGTAAGAGGAAGAACACCAGCACTCTCGACCATCCGGGAAAGAGATTGGCCTATGGTAGATCCAGTTTCTAGATACTGGGGTATTCCGAGGGTGTTATCAGAACGAATAGGAATGGTTGCCCGATAGACTTCTCCATCAAGAATGATTCCATCTATGGTAATGGTACTGGCCTGGTCAGAACTGATATGGGCAAAATCCAATACAAGGGTTGTAGGGATGAAATCCATCTCCTGCGGGATGACCTCGACAATTCGCCATTGAGATTCTCCATCGAGGCGGATAACGAAAGAAAACCCATTCCCTTCTATCATGACATCTCTGACAAGAAAAGCTGAAGGGCCTGCGAAGCTGATCTTTGCATCATCGAAAATCATTGTCTGTAAGTCCATAGCCTCAAGCTCCTGGGCTGTGACTCCAGCAGGAGATAATACCAATCCCAATCCCAGAAGTAGAATAAACAACCGAATCATATGCCCTCCAACTAGCTAACAGTTCTCTTTTGAGCATATCGGAGTAAATACTGGAAATCTTGAGTGTTCATAGCTTGAATCCCCGGCTCGGTGGTACTATCTTATAGATACCATGGGTTTCTTTCCACATATTCTCTTACAAGACAGTTTTTCTTTTTTTGAATTTACGGGTAAATCCCGGGGGGAAAACCTCCGCTGGAATTATGATTCAGGCAGAGTTTTTCAGGTTGAAGGCGACAGGGGCAGCATTCAGCGGCTCATGCTCGTTTGTCTCCAATACTACATCGAATGTACACCCACCATCGATCTGACCATTGGTACCCTGGTGCAGCAATCTGCCCCTTTCTCACCTGCCCTTACCCTCCAGGTAAGGCCGGAATTCGTTACCCAGTTTGAACAGTATCTTAATGGGGACAAAGGAACAAAAAAGCTTCTTTCAGAAAACCGAATTGCCCTTTATCAGGAAAAAATTCTCTTTCCCATCGACACCATTTTGTACGATGAAATGCTTCCTCCTATAGATTTTTTGGATCTACGTACAAAGTATGATGTTGAAGAAGATGCAAGCTTATTGCTGCAACTCTTTTTTGAAAGTGTTGACCAGCGCATAGAAAAACTGAAAGACTACCTAAGGAATGGAGAATCAAAGGATGCACACCGCATTGCCCATTCAATAAAGGGAGGGGCGCTGTCCATAAGTGCCCATCAGGTAGCAGGTATAGCAAAAGAAATGGAACTCCAGTTAAAGAAGGGTAAGGGAACAGATAAGGTTGCATCAGCAATACCCGAACTCATCAAGGCAACCGAAAAGGCCCGGGAATACTGGAAAGAATTAAAAAAGAGAGAACTCAATACATGAATCCAGGTCAAACATCAACCCGGTCCCGGGTACTCTACGCAGAAGATTAGGTTACCAACCGAAAGTTGCTCCAAATACAACTGGGAAGATTAGGTATTTCCTGCGACCTTGCCACCAACGGGGAAGAAGCGTTACATTTGTACAGGTCAAATAATTACGATGTGGTAATTCTTGACCAGTACATGCCTATTCTCAATGGAGATGAGGTTGCCAGAACAATTCTGGAACTGAATCCGAACCAGATTCTTATTGCCATTACCAGTGACGATTCGGAGGTTCCAACCCTGGAAAGAACCGGCTTCCGGGAGATTTTCATAAAACCCCTGAGGGGAAGGGAGTATCTGGATACCATAAAATCCTATTTGGAACATGACTGATGGGGTTCTCTCGAGAGAAACGTTGATTCATAAAGATATCATTCTGACGTCATCCCCCAATGGAGTGACCTAAAGACTTGCTAAGAAAAACAAAAGCATTTACAAAAGAGTCTTTTACAAAAGCCTCTGCCCTCAAGGAGTTTTCCATGATACGAACACTTCGGATTGCCCGGACCTGGGCCCGCAGTTATTTCTTAATCCTCATTGGATTAACCATAATGTTTCCCCTGCTTGCCCTTACTCCCCAGCAGCATATGGTGGCAGCCCTCTTTCCGGGGCGGATCGAATGGAACCCCATGTACACATACACCAGCACAGAAGCTCAGTTATTTACCGCCATATATGAAGGCCTGGTTGTCTACCACCCCCGAACCCTCCAACCCATTCCCGGGGTTGCAGAATCCTGGACTGTTTCCGATGACGGGAGAACATATACCTTTACCCTAAGAGAAAATGCCAGATTTCACGATGGAACCAGGGTAACACCCCAGGATGTCCGGGATACCTGGATTCATATGTTGAGCATGGGGAACCAAAGTCCCTTCGCCTTTCTTCTGGATTCTCTTGTCGGCGCCCGCGATTGGCGTAGCGGAACCAACCGGGATCCCGATTCCCTGGGGGTTACGGTTCAAGACACTAATACTCTCATACTTACCCTGGAACAGGCTGCCCCCCACTTCCTTTCTATTCTCGCACACCAGAGTCTGGTTCCCCTGCCCAGGGACTTTAGAAATACCAGACGCTGGGGTATGAATGATCCTGTACCTTCCAATGGCCCCTTTATGATTGAGTCCAGGACTTCCAGTAAAATTGAAATGGTAAGAAATCCTTATTACTGGGATCAGGATTCGGTTGGCTTGTCTGGTATTACCTTTCTGTTACGGGATGATCCAGCCCAAAACTCTAAAGATTACAATGCCGGAACTATAGACTGGATCCTTAGTTCTTTCGACTCTTCCTTGTTACGGGTTCCGGGAAGCTTACAAATTGGCTCACAATTTGCTACTACCTATCTCTTTTTCAATATGTCACTTCCAGGCTTGGAAAATCCCAAGGTACGAGAAGCCCTGGTATCATTCCTGCCCTTGGATGCATTACGATCCCCGGATGTGTATTTTGTACCAACCGACAGACTAGTTCCCCAGATCCCCGGCTACCCAACACCCGATCAACCAAAGGCACATTCTCCGGAAAAAGCTCTGGAACTGTTGGCAGAAGCAGGTTTTCCCAGGGGTGTTGGCTT
>SKVS01000110.1 GCA_007129335.1 Spirochaetaceae bacterium | reverse complement strand
GAAGAACAGCCCTCTGCCCAAACAAATTGGTCATTTACAGGAGCTAAAAGTAAGTTGGGAATTCACACCTATGGCCAATGGAAGCTATAATGGTATTATTCAAATGTACATCAGTCCCCGGGCTATCGGCGGAGTTGAGCGGGACATTCTGATTGGTATAGATTACTTCGGCTGGCCCTTGAGCGGTGAGTCCGGGCAGTACTTTGTAGAGACAGTGGATATTGCTGGGCATCGCTGGTATCACAGCTACAATCCTTCCCATAATGAAGGACAACACATTGTTTTTTATCGAACCCAGCCAATCCAATCGGTTACTGATTTGGACATAAAGGCATTCATCGATTATTGTGTTGCCATGGAATACTTCGAACCTACCGAGTATCTGGTAACCTTGGAACACGGGTGGGAAATAATTCGGGGAGAGGGAAGCTTTACCACTGAATACTTCGATTACACCCTGAGGTAAACAATCACACAGGAAGTGTAGCTGGAAAAATATAGTTCATTACAGTAAGGCAGAGCAAATGGCTATTACAAAAAGCGTGTATTACGGGTCTGAAATACTTCACTACGTCTACCACAACAGGGGTATCAGCAGGGCGGAGCTTGTCGATGCCATGGGAATAGACAAGGCTACGGTGACCAATTTGGTTTCTGAACTCATGGAAGATGGTTTTATAACAGACCATGAGAGCTCTGAAGGTAAACGCAGCGGGCGCAGAAGAATTCCCTTATATATTAACGAAGATTACGGCTGCGTTCTTGGGCTTGAAGTTCAGCCGGAATTTATCAGTGTAAGTGGTATTAACCTTGCTGGAAATTTGCTGTTTACCCGTATTGAAACCCGGCCAGCCAAGGAAGATCCACCGGTTTCCGATATTCTCCAGGCTATTCGGAACTCCCTTGGTGAGCTTAAGTATCGGGGAATGAAGCTCCTGGGAATTGGCGTCGGATTAAGTGGTATGGTTGACATTCAATCCGGGGAAATAAAATTCAGTATTATGTTAGGTGCAGAAAAACAGCCCATTCCGATCCGCAAACCCCTTGAGCAGGAGTTTGGAGTCCCTGTTTTTGTGGATAACGATGCAAAATGTTGTAGCTACGGAATCCTGGCAAAAAATCGCAATCTTTTAAAAGATAATTTCCTGTATGTATTTTGTGAGTTCGAAGATGATGACCCAGAATGGAACAACTACAATCGTATCAGCCTGGGAATGAGTGTAGTACTCGATGGAAATGTTCATTATGGCAATGAATATGCCAGCGGGGAATTTCGCAGCGCATACGCGGATCCAGAAATAGAAGGGCAGTTTGGCGTTCAGTCCTTTGATTACTTCTTCTTTGCCAAGAAAGACCCTGACATCAGGAAGGAACTTTTTGCTCACCTGACAAAAAACATCGGTTTTCTGGTGAATTTTCTGAATCTGCGGGCTGTGTACTTTGGGGGAGGTATTGAAGAGTATCGGTCTGAATTGGAACCCTTACTCCAAAAGTCGGTTCATGATTTATGGGTATATTCTTCTCGCATTGAAAAGACTGTTACTTTTGAGTTCTCCCAATCCCAGGAAAAACCCGTTGCTCAGGGCGCTGCATCCATTTTTATTAAGCACTTATTTTCTGGACCTGATTTTGAAGGCTTCGGTCCGGTTGGTTTGGAGTTGCTGAAGTAATTGCTTCGAAGTTAGTGCACAATTCTTTCTGCAATTTAGGTTGAAAAATGTAAGCCGATCGAATGATAAGGTAGGTGCTAATACCGTAAGAAGAATTGCAGACAGTGGTTCTACGGCAATACAACTTCGGTTACCCCAAAATCAAAATCCATGGTTGAGACCCCTGAAAAATGGTATGCAGAGTTCCCAATGCGGCAAAAATTGCCCCATATTATAGAGTTCTTTCTTTGTATTGAGCACCAGATGTTGTGCCGTATTGTTACGCTAAACCCTTTTTTCAGGGGGCTCATGGTTCAGTTATCATAAGGAATAACACCATAATAGGTACGGGGGAGGTTTGCCTTATCGCTGATCACGGGGAAAAGCTGAGAACAGACCTTAGGTAAGTGAAATTCCCTGCTGCCTGAGAAATTTCAGTACCTGAGCCTCGGTCGGCATTGCCTCCTGGGCTCCCTTACCGGTTACGCTTAGAGCAGCTGCTGCATTTGCAATGAGCACACTCTGTCCCGGTGAATGCCCCCGGGCTAATCCCCAGGCAAAAGCACCATTGAATGTGTCCCCCGCAGCAGTAGTATCGATTACATCTACGGGAAATCCGGGGACAAAGACGGGGGCTTCATGTTCATTCATGGAGTTCGTTTGGAAAACCATGGCTCCGTTTTTTCCCGCTTTTATGACAGCGTTTTGCACACCCCGGGAAAGCAGTATTTCTCCTGCCCTTAGTAATCCCTCGGTAGTTGATGTATCCTGCCCGGTTAACAGGTGCGCCTCATGTTCGTTGGGTGTTATCCAGGTTATGTGGGAATAAAGGGATTGGGGTATATCTGCTGCCGGTGCGGGGTCCAGAATTAGAACCCCATGCTTCGGGGATACGGTTTCGATAATGTGCCAAACAGTATCCAGGGGTATTTCCAGTTGTACCAGCACCAGGTCCCCCGGTTTTAACCGGTGCAACATTGTATGGGCAATTTCTCTGGTTAATGTTTTGTTTGCCCCCGGTACAACCACAATACGGTTCTGACCGGTGGCATCCACCTCTATAAGGGCAGTTCCGGTGGGTTCGTTTTCCGAAATGAGTAATGAATCTGTGTCAGCCCCTGAGGTTTCAAGTGTTTTTTTATAATCTTTGCCGTAGGAGTCGTTGCCCACGCAGCCCCCTACCCGGGGGTTGGCACCCAGGCGGGTAAGAGCCATGGCCTGATTGCCTCCCTTTCCCCCAAAATAGGTTTCAAAGGATGTTCCGGTCAGGGTCTCACCAGGATCAGGAAAGCGCTGAACTCCCACGACTAAATCTGCATTGAAGCTGCCAATAACCCAAATAGTTTGCACAGTCTTATCCTTTGGGAGTCGTTATACCAGCGAATCAATCAGATCAAACAAATCAATTCCCACTGGAAGACTCTGATCCTGATTTTCATTAACCTTCGGTAAGGCAAATAATTGTTCAATGATCAGGGCTGCTGCCCCGTATGCTACCGCCCATTCGGTAAAGGGGGTAAAGGTAATCTCTACTGAAGATTGTTCCGGGTAGGACCAATTTTGGACAATTGCTTCTTTTAGATCTCTAGTGAGTTCATCCTGGTACCCCGCAAGATCGCCCGCAATTCCAATAGTGCTTAGGTTTAGCATGTTCGTTAAAAAGGCAATATTTCCTGCCAGTTCGGAAAAAATCTG
>SKVS01000260.1 GCA_007129335.1 Spirochaetaceae bacterium | reverse complement strand
CGGTTGCCACGGATATGGTTCCCAGCTCATCCTTTCTCTTTAGGGCAATAGATGTTTCCAGATCACCACCGGCAAGACCATTTACTCCAGTTACAATGGTTTTTATAGGACGGGTTAATCTGCCGGCAACAAAGGAACTGAGGAAGAACGTCAATACAATTCCAAGGCCGACTCCCGCAAGGAGAGAAAGCCCAGCCCTCAAATTTTTCTCTACAAGAAAACTAACATCATAATCGATTCCGAGTACTGCTACTGTTCTGCCTGCAGATGTAATCGGGGTAAACAGGGAAACAAAGGTACCCCACTCATCGGTATATGGGTCTGATAAGAAGGGTATCCCCTCGTAGTAGGTTGAAAAAACTTCATCGGGAGCGTCCTCAAACTCATAATCAATAGATATGTCATCATCAAAAAAAGCTGTATCGAACAGGAAAAGAGCCCGTTCACCCTGGATATCCATGACATAAATGTAGGCAAAGCCATAGGTGTCGTTTAACAGGGCAACCTTTTCAAGAAGCTCACGGTACTCCCTGCTCTCCCGTTGTCCATTGGTGCGCAGCCAAACAGGATTGGAAAGCTCAGGAAACTGCTGTAAAGCATAAGCGCTGCTCATTTCCAGATTCCGCTGGACATTTTCCTGAATATATTGCTGGTACTGGAAAAACACCAATAATCCAGACAAGAGGGCAACAATAATTCCCAAAGAAACAAAATACAGTATCAGTCTAGCCCGAATCGATTTCATTTTTCCTCCAAAAGGTACTCAATGTCTTATGTCCTACAGAACAAAGCGGCGAATAAGCTCCTGAACCTGCCGAATACCCTCCTCGGTACTCTGGCTTAATTGGGCAACCTGGCTCACCGACCCGGTAATATCCCCAGTCCCGTGGGCCATGGTAGTTACAGAAGTTTCAATTGTTTTTGTAGCACCTACCAGCTCCGTAGTTTTTGCGGTTATCAGGCCGCTGCCCTGAACCATTTGCTCAGCCCCATTCATAATTTGACCGTTTAACTGTTCAATAGAACGGAATGCCTCCATGACCTGGGTATTTCCCTTTGCCTGTTCATCTAGAACCTTAACCAGGGAGTCCTGTTCGTTTTTAACCGTCTCAATGGCCTGCTGAACATCAACAAAAGAAGTATGGGCATTACCCGATGATTCCACAACCTCCTGGATCGACCTTACCAGTACCTTGAGATTGGCTGAAATAGTTTTCGATTGGATGCCGGAATTCTCCGCAAGCTTACGAATTTCATCCGCAACCACAGCGAATCCCATACCCGCATCCCCTGCATGAGCGGCCTCAATAGCTGCATTCATGGCAAGCAGGTTTGTCTGGGCTGCGATGGACTGGATTACACTATTAGCCTCGGACATTCCCTGGGATTGCTGGGCAATAGAGGAGATTTTCTCTTGTACCTGGTTCATCGTCCGGGATCCCACCTCCGAAACCTGAATAAGGTGCTCAAACTGACGGAGGGTCAGGGATATTCCCTGAACCCCCTTTTCTACGAGACCGGCCATAAGCTCTACCGCAGTGGTGGAACGGGAGACGCTTTCTGCCTGGGTGGCAATGAGCCGGTTCAGTTCATTCAAATTTCCTGCTATGAGGTCAATAGTACGGGATACCTCATCGATCCCCCGGGATTGGGATTGAACCTGATTCTGTACCTGCCCAATTTCTGAGTTAATATGTTCCACTGAGGACTGAACACCGGCCATACTCTGCTGCAGGTCTGTACCAGTCCTGGCTAAACCGTCTACCGAGGTTTGAACCGTCCGGAGAATTCCCCGAAGAGTCTGGACAAACTCGTTGAAATTACGGGAAACCTGGCCGATTTCATCCATTTGTTTTACCGGCAGGGTCTTGGTCAGATCCCCCTCGCCCTGGGCTATTTCCCTCAGAGCAAGGGCAAGGTTCTTAAGGGGATTCACAGAGCGGATTGTCCAAAGGGACAAAATAATTCCCAGAAAAACACTGACAGCACTGGTTATGAGCATCAAGAGCTGAAACCCCGATGCAATGCTGCGAATTTCCCGGGACAGCAGGGAATTCTGTTCTTCTAAATAATCGATATACCCATTAATATCCCGGAGCCATCGGGTAAATCCGAACCTTCCCTGGGTCATGAGCAGTTCATTACCCCGGGAGACCTGGTCGTTCTGCACATACTCAATGATTCTGGCACTGATATTCTGGGTATACAGTTCTGCATCCTTAATTGCCTGAATAAGTTGCAATTCCTTTTCGCTGACACCCGCATCTGTAGAAATCATTTCGTCCAATAGCTGGGAAGAATCCTGGTAAAATGCGTCCAGGAGCGCTATTTCCCGGTATACATCTCCCCGGTCAATAGGATCAAGAACAAGAACCAGGTCTCGAATTTCAATAGCCCGGTCGTGCACACTTCCCCGGAAATTAATTGCGTATCTGAGTTTGAGAGAGTTTACATCGTTAATTTCTGTAAGACCGGCGTTAATCTGATTTACCCGGACTATTCCTGTAAGGGTCAGGGCAACGAGTAAAACAAGAATACCCCCGAAGCCCACCATTATTTTCTGACGTACCGAGACATTCATACTATAAAGTGTAGGCCAGGGATTACTAAAATGCACTCCCTTTTTTTAACTATTCCCTATTCCTCGGTACCGCACCAACGGGTAAAGGATTGTACCGATTCCCGGGGTGTACGAAAGGTGTTTACTTTTTCCTGCTGATCAGCCCAACCCAGAGACATTCCACAAACCAGCATCTCCCCTTCTCCGGCATTGAGAATCGGTAAAATGATTGAGGAAAATTTATTCCAGGCAGCCTGGGGACAGGTATCCAGTCCCAGACTCCGGGCAGTAATCATGATACTTTGGAGAAACATACCGTAATCCAGAAGAGACCCCTGGCCCATAATAGTATCCACGGTGAAAAACAAGCCCACAGGAGCGTCAAAAAACCGGAAGTTTCGCTGTTCCTGAGCGTGCATTGCATCCCTGTCCCCCTTTTCTATGCCCAATAAACCGTACAGCCCCCAGCCAATTTCCCGCCTGCGGTCAATATAGGGACTGACCCACTTTTGAGGATAATAGTCATAGGCTTCCCTGTAGGTTTCTTTCAGTTCGGGATTCCCGCGGAGCTGGTCGTGGGCAAGACAGACCTGGCGGGATATTTCGTCCCGAACCGTTCCCTCTACCACATAGACCTTCCAGGGTTGGGTATTGGTACCCGAAGGTGCCCATGAAGCTGCCGAAAGAATAGTTTCAATGGTTTCCCGGGGGACAGCCCGGGAGGTAAATGCCCGAATTGAATGGCGTTGCTGTATTGCCTGGATAACCGGATTTTCAACGCCAGG
>SKVS01000093.1 GCA_007129335.1 Spirochaetaceae bacterium | reverse complement strand
GGGCAGGACATTTCAAAGGCTGCCTTGTCGGCTTCCATTTCGCCGAGCATCATGCCTGGTTTTAGCGCATCCCCAGGTTGAACCTTCCATTCAACAACGGTCACCGATTCATCCGAAGGACTGGAACCAACCGCTTCAACGAACGCAAAACCTTCTTCCGATTGATCGGTTCTTGTCCATTGCACTGTACCCCCCAGCAGGTCCACCGCTTGTTCGAGGATCCGCTGGTAACTGGGAAGCACTTCCAGCTGATTGGCAAAATTGCAGGGAACAAAGGTATCCTGACGGCTTACCCTGCGGGTTGCGCAAGGTACTCCGGTCCGTTCGCTGACCACCGCAATAATTTCTGCGGCCATAGATGAGGTGGAATTATCCTCCTGGGCGACAATCAGATGGCCGGTAATTCTGACCGAGTTTAAAATACCATCCTCATCCCAGGGGGACAAAGACCGCAGGTCGAACAGGTCCACACTGAGCCCAGCCTGTTCTAAGGCGTTGGCCGCCTTTTCCAGAAGGGGGATGGTATTGCCCCAACCAACCATGGTCAGGTCAGTTCCTGTTTTGATCTTTCTGGCTTTTCCCAGGGGTACAAACTGTTTGGTTACATCCTGGCTTGTTGATTTTGTGCGATCGTTCAGCAGGCTTTTAGGGTAGAAAAACACCGTTGGTCGACCGGAATCGAAAGCTGCATTCAAAAGCCCTGCAGCATCCGCTGCGGTGGAAGGGTAGAACACATCCACCCCCGGGGTATGCACAGCCACCGACTCCATACTTGAGGCGTGAAAGGGACCAAGCCCTGGTTTAAAACCCCCGGCCGTAGCCATAATAATCATACTCGATGGCCAGGAACCATCGGTCCTCCACCACATGGATCCAAGCTCGCTGACAATTTGGTTCCAGGCCAGGGGAAAAAAGTCGGCAAATTGCAGGAAGGCTACCGGACGTTCGCCGGCCAGGGCCTGTCCAAGGCCAATTCCCACAATTGATGCCTCAGCCAGGGGGCTGTTAACCACCCGGCCGGGATATGCCTTGGAAAGGCCTCGGGTTACCCCGAACACATCTCCCTTGGGATCTTCCAGATCCTCTCCGAACAGGCGGATCCGTTCATCTGAACCCATGCGATGGGCCAGTACCTCCCGGATACTTTCGAGCATGGTAATTTGTTCACCTTCGTTTGTTCCCAGATATTCTGCTGTCGGGTCGGTCAAGCGAGGTGACAGCGGTGCTTTGGCAGTATGAATCGGTTCGGGGTCAGGACTGTTCTGAGCCTCGATGGAGTCCTGTAGAACCGATTCTCTGATCTGGGCTTTCAGAATTTCCAGTTCCTGTCTGTCGACTCCATGGTTTACCAACCACTCTTCAAGAATTGTCACCGGATCGCTTACAGCTTTGGTTTGTTCTATTTCATCCTGGGTTCGGTAGGTTCGGTGATCATCGGCATTGGTGTGGCTGTGCAGCCGGGCAACCTTGAATACCACAATTGCCGGTTTTCGGTTGGAGCGAATGTCATTCACAACCTTGCCAAAAGCGGCCCAGGTTTCTTCGGGGTCCCGACCATTGATGTAGGTTATGGGTATGCCATAAAATTGGTCGGTTTCACCGTCGGGTAGGCTATAAAAGGTGCGGCCTTGAGTTTTCGTGGAAATGGCCCAGGTATTATCCTCTACCACGAATAGCACCGGCAGTGTGTCTCGAACAGCGTGGGCAATGGCTTCCAGAACTTCGCCTTGCTGGGTGGTGCCGTCTCCTAATCCACACAAAACCAGGGGATTTTCTGGTTGATTTTTAATAACTGAGGCAACTCCGACCGCCTGAAGCGCGTTATTCCCGACCGGCCCGACCATGCTCAGGATCCGGTTTGCATGATCCGACAGGTGGGCTGACATTTGCCGGCCCCTGCTGTGGCTTTGATCCTTACAAAACAGCGACAGGAAAAACTGTTTCACCGAAATTCCTCGGGCCAACATCAGGGACTTGTCCCGGTAATGGCAGTGCAGGTAGTCCTCTGGGATTAGATGGTCGTTCAAAAAGGCGATGTTTTCATGACCGGCTCCACTGACATGAAAAAATGCTTCACCCCGCTGGGTATAATCGAGCTCAAGCAGGTCAAGCTCACGGCTTGCCAGGATATGTCTATAGGTATGGAAGAAAATCTTCGTTTTTGCATCAAGGGACACGGTAACCTCCAGGTATGGTGTGTATTCCGAGCTTATGTTCAGTAACCATACTTTAGCATAGAACTCAGATAAGATCAAAATAATTGAATAGTATTCAGTTATTCTGGATGATAAGCTTGGATATACGATGCACTTTCAGTAGTCTTGCCTTGGGTTCTCTCGTTGAACAATCAGCAACTCAGTCAAGAAGTACAAAAAACTCTCGGGTTTATCCAAGAACTTACTTGTGGCTTTGATGTAAAATTCTCGTATTAGTTTTTGTCCCATTATGCTTGTTTAAGTCAGACCAGCCTAACCGGGCACAAATCAATAAAGAGGAAAAACATCATGTATCAAATGGGAAACCTGGTTGTAGATTCTGTGGATTTGAAAGCTCTCATTGTCAGCTCAGGGGTAAAGGTTGCCAAAAGGGTATACCGGGAATACTTTGGCAAGGTTCGCTTGTCTACCAATCCTCTGGAGTGCAATACCATGATTCTTCCCGATGGAACCATTATTCAGCTAACGGATTTAAGTTTTCATATGGATTATGTGCGATCGGCCCTTTCCTGGAATACCTTGAAACAATTACCCTACCTTGCCCAGGTAAAAACTCATTTTTCGCTGGACCTGGATGAAAGTGGTAAGCCGGTTCTTCTTTATGAAAAAAGGAAAGTAACCAATGTTTCCTTTCCCCAATACACACCCTTTTATTCCCGTCTTACCACCAGTGGACTTCCTTTTCGGGGAAATGCTGTGCTTCAGGGAACGGCCTGGTTATCTTTCCCTTTGCTGTGGTCTTGCGATTTTGCCTGTGCTGGATCGGCATGTCAGTATTGTTATTCCGGGGGTGAGCTTGAAAGTCTGGTAAAAAGGCGTAAGGCCTTTCCAGTTTATCCTTCACCAGAAGATGTTGCTGAAATTATGGATTATGCCCTTTATCAGGAACCGTGCGCCCAGAACGTCCAGATCACCGGCGGATCCA
Organism: Spirochaetaceae bacterium; assembly: GCA_007129335.1. Lineage (GTDB taxonomy): Bacteria > Spirochaetota > Spirochaetia > DSM-27196 > Salinispiraceae > SKVS01. The sequence continues at coordinate 204 of SKVS01000093.1, read as the reverse complement.
CTTTCGGCCAGGAAGGTGAATGTCAGAAAATTCTAGCCATTCTTAAAGCGTTTCATGACCGAACGGAAGGAAAGAAAGTACCAGGTGAGATTCTGGTATATACTACACCACCGACTTCTGGCTCAGCTCTGGACCAACTGTTCAAACAGGGGGTATCCCGAATTGCCATGAGTCTGGAAATATGGGATGAGGAAATTGCCAAAG
>SKVS01000270.1 GCA_007129335.1 Spirochaetaceae bacterium | reverse complement strand
TTCTTGTCTAGATCGGTGTCGGTTATGAGGGTGTCTATGGCTCCCAGGGGCATGATGGTTGCAAACCCCGATCTGCCGTATTTTGATGAATCGGTGAGCAAAATGGTCTTTTCTGCTTGACTGGTCATGATTTTTACCATCTCCGCAACTTCCAACAGGTGGGTTGTAAGGCCTTTTTCCAGGGAAAATCCATCGGTACCAATGAATGCGTACTTCACATTGAAACGCTTAATTATTTCCAGAGCCAGGGGGCCCACAAAGCTTTCGGTGGAGGGGCGGAACTCTCCGCCAATTACTGTAAGGTGGAGATTCGGATTTGAGCGGACATAGGGAAGCAGGAGGGTAGAGTCGGTTACTATGCGAATACTGCCCTTGCCCATGAGATATTTCGGAATGAGGGCTGTGGTGGTTCCAGACAGGATCATTACGGTATCCCCATCCTGTATGAGTTCTGCTGCAGCCCGGGCAATACGGGATTTTTCCTCATTTTTCGATTGTTGCCGTTCCAGTATGTGTTTGTTTACTGCAGGAATAGCACCACCGTGTGTTCGGGTAATAAGCCCTTTGCTGGCAAGGGATTTTAGATCGGTTCGAATAGTAACTTCCGAAACACCCAGTTCTCGGCCAAGAGTGCTTACCGATAGGTTTGGCTCTTCTGTAATCATGCCCAGAATGACTTTTTCTCTGTCGGAAAGGTTGTCAATCATTTATATTATATCTCCAAGATGCTTTCGAATAAGTTTCGTATTACTTTCATATTGGTAGTATAAAGGAAGTTCAGAGTCAGGGCAAGGATTATTTTCATAAATCGAGAAAAAAAGAGCGAAATAAAACTAGAGAAGAATGAGAATTACCGGGAAGCTGGAACTAACGGATTTACCCGTGTTCGTCTAACCGCTGATCATGGCGCCATTGTGAAGGGGTATAGCCGGTTTTCTTCTTGAATAAGCGGGAAAAATAATACTGGTTATCGAAATTCATGTGTGCTGCAACTGATTTTACCGAATGTTTTGGATCAAGAAGCAGTTCTTTTGCCCTGTGCATGCGCATTTGAATGAAATATTGGTAAGGGGTCATGCCGGTATATTCCCGGAAAATTTCCAATAACTGCAGGTAGGGTATAGAAAGTTCATGGGCTAGTTGTTCAATATCCATACCGGTCTCTACATGGAGCTGCATAATGGATCGAGCTGCACTGATTAACTCGCTGTCACTGGGACTAACCCTTGCGTTTAACTCGGTAACCGCAATATGAGCAATGAGTTGCATAACAAGAGCACCGAGACGTATTTGAAAACCTGGTGGTTGTTCCCGGCATAATTGAATTACCTGTTCGTAATCTGCAATGATTTCCTGATTCATTCCAATATGATGGATCGGCTTTTGGGGATTGAGTAAACCATTTTTGAATAACCGGTTCGGATGTTCTCCTGCAAAACCTATCCAATATTCCTGCCAACCTGTATCAGGATTTGGTTTATAAGAATGCCAGACTCCGGGAAACAAGAGAAAAATGTCTCCGGCTTGAATCCTTTGTTTACCGGTGATTTTGTCGTGAAATTCTCCTTCTCCGGAGGTAATGTACACAGCCTGGAATTCCCGGAGAACTCTTCCTGTAGCGACTTTGGAAGCATAGGAGCTGGGATGATTTTTGGGATTCGGTGGGTAATCAGATCCCGGAGGTACATGGGTATATCCTGCATCATTACAATACATTTCCCACAGTAAAGCGTTTGAGTTAACCGGAATATATCGGGCAAAGCTGATTAAATTACGCTGCATACTTTCCTTGTAGTTATGTTGACCAAATATGACATGGCAATTGAATCATATTCTATAGCATGTAACTCGTTTTTGGTAGAAAAAAAAGTGTATGAAAAAACAATTTTGTTCATTCCTCTCTAGGAAAAGCACTGGTAAAATAATCATTAAATTCTTCACTGGCCGGTAATTATAGACCGCTGTGAATGAATGAAAATAAAGAACTTCGAGGATAAAGTAATTCATGCTCGAAGAGAATTGTATAAACCAGGACAAATTAATGCCGGAACCAGTATACGACCTTGTATACATAATGGTTACCCAAACAAGGAGAAAGCCTTATGTCACAGTACTTTGAACAAGCAGCCCAACAATACGGTGAGTTGGGAATAGATGTTAAAAAAGCCTTTGCAACATTAGAAGAGACAGCCCTCTCGCTTCATTGCTGGCAGGGTGACGATGTTGGCGGATTCGAAAATCCTGATTCCAAACTTAGTGGGGGAGGTATTCAGGTAACTGGTAATTACCCCGGTAAAGCCCGGGACATCGGAGAACTTCGCCAGGATGTAGAATATGCAATGCAGCTTATTCCCGGCCAGCACCGGTTAAACCTGCACGCAATATACGGGGATTTTTCTTCTGGCAAGGCTGACCGTAATGAAATAGAGTTAAAACACTATCAATCCTGGATGGATTGGTCCCGGGATAAAAAAGTTTCCCTGGATTTTAATGCTACCTGTTTTTCCCATCCTAAGGCCGATGATGGGTTTACCCTTGCAAGCTATGACAAGGGTATTCGGGATTTCTGGATTGAACACGTGAAAAGGTGCAGAAATATTACCGCAGCCTTCGGAAGAAACCAGGGAAACCCCTCGGTTCATAACCTGTGGATACCCGATGGAACGAAGGACTACACTGTCGATCGCCTCGGTTACCGGAAAAATCTTCTTGAATCCCTGGACACCATATACGCAGATGTCCTTCCTGATGGGGAAATCCGGGATGCAGTAGAATCAAAATTATTCGGAATAGGCAGTGAAACCTACGTAGTTGGAAGCCATGAATTCTATTTGAGCTACGCCCTGACCCGGAATAAACTCATTTGTCTTGATCTGGGACATTTTCACCCAACCGAATCCCTTGCTGATAAGCTTTCGGCTCTTTTTCTCTATACGAATGAACTCTTGCTCCATGTTTCACGACCAATGCGCTGGGATTCAGACCATGTTGTACTGTTTAACGATGATATTCGGCAGTTTATGAGCGAGTTGGTCCGCAGTGGCGGTCTAGAAAAAACCCACATTGGGCTGGATTTTTTCGATGCTACCTTGAACCGCATTGGTGCCTGGGCGATTGGTGCCCGAAGTACCTTGAAAGGTCTGCTCTACGCCCTGCTTGAACCGAAAAACTCCCTTATGGAATACGAACATGGGGGCAATAATTTCGGACGCCTGGCTCTCCTGGAATCGGGATTAACCCTTCCGTTTGGTGAGGTATGGAATGAATTTTGCCGCCAAAATAATGCCCCAACCGATTTAGAACTCATTGACAAGGTTCATTTCTACGAAAAAACCGAATTGGCCAAG
>SKVS01000338.1 GCA_007129335.1 Spirochaetaceae bacterium | reverse complement strand
TGGGTTTCCATGGATAATACCAGGGTAAGTTTGCCGGGGATTACCAGAGAAATAGAGTTCGGCCCGGTTTGTTCGGCCAGAATTTGTTTCGGTATTATTATTTCCCGGTGTTGCTCGGTAATTTTGTAGTTTCCGTGCCAGCACCGGAATTTTGGAAGACCCAATCCAAAGGTCAACAGGGGTTTTTGGGGACTGTGAGCAAGAAATTCCCGCTGATGTACGAGTATACTGAACCCTTGAGTTCTCTGGACAAGCTCCAGGGGAGATTTCATGAAAAACTTCCTTTTCGGCAAAAGAGTAAGGGATCGGGCGTTTCAGTTATACCCAGGTAAACCCCGATAAACGGGCAATTCGGCGCAGGGTATCCCCATGATGCCCCTGGATTATACACAGGTGGTGGGGCATTCCCAATTGAACCATTTCCTCGAACCAATGGCAGATATCCACCCTATGGGTAACAAATCGGCCGTTGGTTGCCATAATGTGTTTCAGTGGCTGCTCTGTTCTGCCTTCCAGTGCAGTCAGGTGATACTGGTTATTATACCGCCAAAGCCGGAATGCAGTAACATCCATTCCCGGGCGTATGGTAGATTCCACAACCGTTGGCCGCTTGTTGTTGAACTGCACATCCAGGGCCGGTCCTCCGGGAGTGCCGACGGGGTTTGCCAGCTGCAGGGGGGCTGCGCCGGTGTGCCAAATGGTAATGCTGGATGTATCGTGTTCAAGCCAGTCCGAGAGATATACCGGCCCGAGTCCTGCACTTTCGGCTATGGTGCTGCCCAGCGCACCATCGATATCCCCCTCCATTGCAATAGGAAAGCCTTCGGATACCAGACGGGAAAGAGCAAGATAGGGCCAGTGGCCGGTAATGGTGGGAAGGTCGGGCCAGCAGCGGAAAGCCAGGCTTGCAAATCCCTCTTCGGTAAAGAAATCCCTGAATCCCCGGTAAAAACGGGCCTGCATGGTCAGTGCCTGATGAGTCTCGTTACCACAAACTTCCGTGAAAGCAGGGGTCTGGGGAAGTTCAAGATCGAGGAAATGCTGCACCTCAGTGGCAAGTTCCTGTTCGTTGTAGGCCATAATGCGGTCAATGAATTCGGGTGTGTTAATTTGGTAGAGTTGGCTGTTCAGGCTGTCGTTAATGAACACCGGATCGGCGTGAAAATCGATGAATCCCGGTGCAGGAAAACCTACAAGACCAAGGCTTTTGTTCTGAATTGAGTCGGTGGCATGAACTGCAGCAATGGACTGGGTCAGACGGTTGATGGTGTCTTTTTCATCGGGATGGCCGAACAGAATTTCCAGGGGATGCCCGAGTTGGCGCAGGGTTGCAGCCATTACGTGGGTTCCCACCAGGGAATTTGCGCTGATCATGGCACCCTCGGGTTTTTCGGTGGTTGCCCAGAAGACCAGCGGCTTATTCCAGAGACGGGAAAGCAGTGGTGCCAGCCGTCCATCGGAAATGGTTGGCTGAACTAGCAGCATGACCGTGACCCCTTTAGTCCTGCATGTTTCAGCAGCCCTGGAGAGCTCTGCCTGGTCAGCTATGTTATCTGAAGGGATAATTACCTCATAGGGGAGCGACTGGACCCTTTTTTGGATCAGCTCCTTCATGTGGGCTCCCCATTGGGGATCGAAGCCCGGGCGTTTTCGGCCCATGATCATCAGACCGATCACCGGTTCTTGTACTATACCGGCCTGGACTGCGGTGTTGTGCATTGATTGTATGTTCATGATTTACCCTTTTACAGCTCCACTGGTTAATCCCTGAATGATTTTTTCATGGAAGAACACATATACAAGGATACTGGGAATAATAGTTATGACTATTGCAGCGTACATACTGGTGAAGTCGGTCAGAAATTGACTTCGGAAGAATCTGATACCCAACTGGAGTGTTCGTGCGCTGATTGATGAGGTCATGAGCAGAGCATAAATAAATTCGTTCCAGGAATACAGAAAAACGAAGGTTCCTGAGGTCACCAGACCCATTTGAGACAGGGGAAAGATGATTTTGGTAAACCGCTGGACGAAGGAACAGCCATCCATTGAGGCAGATTCTTCCAGTTCCTTGGGAATCCCAGTCATGAAACCGTGTATAAGGAAAACCGAAATTGGAATATTGACCGCCGAATACACTACGACCAGGGCAAAGAGGGTATCGTATAATTGTAGAATACGAATAAGCCGGAAGTAAGGAACCATGAGGGAGATGATCGGTACAAGTACACCGGCAACCATGGTGTTGAGAATGATGTTTCGGTACTTGAACTGTTCTCTGGACAGTACAAAGGCAGCCATACTGGAGACTAGGATGTTAAGACCGGTAGCAAGTACAGCCACAAAAACCGAGTTAAAAAATAAAATATGAAGTTGGGATGTGCGTACTGCATTTACATAGTTTTGAAACTGCCATTGGGCAGGGAGGCTGAAGGGCTGGGTCTGAAATTCAAAGTTTGTTTTGAAGGAAGATATAACCAGCCAAATAAGGGGTACGAAGGTAACAAAAAGAAATGTACCAAGAAAAATCCATTTCAGTGTTGTAAGAAGGTGTTGACTCGGGGTTTTTGGTATAGACATTATGAACCTCACTGTACTGCGTCTGCAGCTTTATCCCGTCTGCTGAACAGCCGGCGAATAACAACTATTATTGTACCCCCTACAAGAATGAGGGTGGTTCCCACCGCATTCGCCTGCCCATAATCCAGGGAAGAGGTTCTGCGGTAGAGGTGGAGTCCCATTACCATGGTTGAATTTGCAGGTCCTCCGTTTGTCATGAGGAAGGTTGCCTCAAAGTGTCGTAGACCGTAGGAGATAGCCAGGGTCATGCATACCACCATAATGCTTTTTATCATGGGAAGGGTAATATACCAATCTTGTTGAAACACATTGGCGCCATCCAACTGGGCAGCCTCGTAAAAGGATTCAGGAATAGACATGGTTGCAGCCAGCAGAATAATCATGAAATAGCCAATGTAGAGAACTTGCTGAATTATTACCGCTGGTAAAGCGGTTTCAATTTGACCCAGCCAATTTTGGGTCAGGTCTTCTAGACCAATCATTGTCAGGAATTGATTAATTGCACCGTATTCGGCGTTGTAAATACTGATCCAAAGCATGGCAATTGCCACTTGGGAAATTACATTTGGGAGGAAATAAACCGTGCGCAAAAAACGCCAGCCTCGGGGTTTTCGGGTAAGAATCATTGCAATAAGTGCGGCAAGGGGAACTTGTATGAATGCCAAAGCCATGGCCCAGATAAAGTTGTTACGGATTCCGAGGATGAATGTGGGATTTTGAAACAGATTCCGGTAATTGGTTAGTCCAATAAACTCCATGGCACTGATCCCGTTCCAGCTTTGGAGGCTGACGTAAAAGACAAACCCCAAGGGAATGATAAAGAACAGGGAATACAGTACTCCTGCGGGCAGGAGAAAAAGACCAATGCCTTTCCAGTTTTTGTTCAGTTGTTTCATACATGTTCCTGTTATTCAGTATGTCCAAGTTGTGCCAGTTTCAGGTGTGGAACCAGCTGCGTGGTAACTTGGTACTTTCAGTATAATGCACCACCCAGGACGGGTGGTGCATAGTTGAATGAAAAGGGGAAATTTATTGACCCGCGGCTGCTCTAATTTGGGCAATAAATTGTTGGGGAGTCGATCGGCCAAGGGCCATGCTTCCCAGTGCCTGGCCAAATTCTGCTACAACGTCTGCAGGGAAGTTGGCTTGAAAGTGTTCAGCAATAAACGTAGCGCTGCTGTTGATTTCCAGGAACATTTGCTGGAGAGGATCCACTTCGGTTCCGGGAGGAATATCGAAACGGATAGTAAACAAAGCTCCGGAATCCAGTGACAGCCGTGCAACATTTGCCGGTTCGGTCATCCATTGCATGAATTTTATGACCGCTGCTCTTCGTGCTGGATCGTTGGTGTTCGCTGCTGCAAGGTTGGACAACAGGAACCCGATTTGGCCGCCCTGGTAATTTCCCGGTCCAGGGAAAGCGGCAAGTCTGGTATTTGCATACGCTTCTGGTGAATTGGTTCGGATATTTCCGATGTACCATGGTCCATTAATGAACATTGCGGTATTTTGTGCCTGATAATGTCCGCCAGATACTCCGGCATCAGCACCAACTGCATCCCGAGTGGTATTTCCATCCTGATACATGCGAAGGAGGATTTCTGCTGCTTGAACAAAAACAGGGTCCGAAAGGGGCTTGCTCCATACATCCGGTCCGCCAATATTGGCTACAATGTGGGAATACCACAGCATACTTGTCCATGCGTTGGTTCCGCCGGTCATATGGCTCATGGGTACAATTCCTGCTGCCTTCAGTTTTTCAGCTGCTTCCCAGAAACCTGCATTGGTTGTGGGGAACTGGCTGATTCCTGCTCGTTCGAACAATGCAGTGTTGTACCATATGGGAGTCAGGGCAGATTCAAAGGGAACAGATTTTACCCGGCCGTTTCTTGTGGATGCCTGGATTGCTCCGTCGACAAACCTGTTTCCCCAGGGCCCCTTCAGATCATCGGTGAAATCCATAAGAAGGTCGCCGTCGTAATACTGAAACTGGGTAGGGTCAACATTGAATACGAATAAATCGGGAACCTGTCCGGCTGCAATTGAGGTGTTAATCAAATCTCTGTATCCATCGTAATCTGGGGATGGTTGCATGTTGATCCGAATTTGACCTGCATTTGCCTGGTTGAACTCGTTTACCAATTGTTCCACTACTGTGGCTTTCGCATCTTGTCCAACCCAAATTGTGGGCCAGTTTAGTACGATTTCCCTTTGCTCCGGAGCTGCTTGTTGCCCACCACCGGCAATTAGCAGAGCAGGAGCCAAGAGTAACACGCCAAGTAGGATTGCTACTGTTTTGTTCAGTCGCATATGTGCCTCCTATTTACTTTCTTTCTAAAAGTAAGCAAACCATGGTTTTCACCACCTGTCAAGGAAAAGGTTCCTATCGGTTGTTTCCTGGGCAGGATTTCTTCTATCCAGACGAAATTGTCTTTGACCGGGAGATCAACATGGCCTAAGATTCTAGATTCCTGGAAATCGATGGCAGCCCCATGTCCCGAGGAGGTACGGAAATGGAAAAGTCTTTAGAATTTTATGGTCAACCAGTGTTTTCCCGCACCAGCACAAATGTTCAGGTGAATATTCTGGAAACGGACATTGATTTGTATTGGACAATGGCCTTGGAAATGCATCGGAGCATTGCTGAAGGGAATGAACAGAACCAAGCCCGGGTATTTATTTGTCCGGTAGGACCGGTATACCAGTATAGGAGGCTTTTGGACCTCTGGGATGTGTACCCCCTCGATCTGGCCAATGTTCACTTTTTCTTTATGGATGAATATGTGGATGAGAACAACGAGGCTATACCCCGTGATCATCCTTTGTCATTCCGAGGATTCATTGACCGGGAGCTGGTTTTACCCTGTTCAGGGAAATATGGTTTTAACCCCAATCATGTGTACTTTCCTAATCCTGCTGAACCCCGGGAGTACGATACCTGGATTGCGGATTTAGGCGGTGCGGACATTTGTTTTGCCGGTGTTGGGATTAATGGACACCTGGCTTTTAATGAACCTCCCAGCGACGAACATGCCCCGTCTCGGATTGTTACCTTGACCAGAGAAACCATTACCACGAACTCCCATACTGCATTGGGTGGTGCTTGGGATATTATTCCTACCCGGGCAGTGACTGTCGGAATGAAATCAATATTGCAAAGCAAAAAACTACGCCTCTACCTAAACCGGCCTTGGCAAAAAGCAGTGGTGAGGAGCTTGCTCTATGGTCCTGTTAGCAGGGATTTTCCAGCATCCTTTGTTCAGGATCATCCCGATGCCAAGGTTGTTATGACAAATGAAGTAGCCAGGTCCCCGGAGTTCGGATTACGATGATCCCCATACACCATGAAGCGAGCAGAAATTCTTCCTTATTCCCACTGGACCTTCAAGGACCGTTGATCGATGGGCATGTGCACTTTGGTGACTTGGGCAGAATAGGCGATCTTGAACGGTATGTTGATCAACTGGGCCTGGATCAGTTGGCTCTCCTTTCTCTTCCCCTGACTGGAACCTCCGCTGACCGGTCCGACCCGGCTGGACGGGATCCATTGGTACATTGGAACCCTGAAGTTCTCGGGGCAAAAATGTATTTAGAAAGAAAGCTGGGGAAAGGCAACATTCATTGTTTCGGATGTTTCGATAACCGGGCACTGATTAATCCAAATTTCCCTGAACCCTGGAATCCGGCTTATCAGGTTGAGACACTGTACGGTGCTGGTTTTTCAGGAATAAAAATGTGGGAGGGGAAGCCCGAACTCCAGGCAGCATTAGGGATTAATCTGGATGATCCTAAGCTTATCGATGCCTATTCCCGTGCTGGTGAACTCGGCATGCCCGTGCTCATTCATGTTGCTGATCCCGTGGAATTCTGGAATACCCGGGGAGTATATGGGTCACCAAAGGGACATATTCCTGCTTTTGAACAGCTCATGGAGCAGACCTGGGCCCTGTGTCGGAAGGCTTCGGGCACCCGGTTTATTTTTCCCCATTTATTGTTTTTGGCCCATGATCTGCCCCGGTTAGGCAAGCTTTTGGATGAGTTTCCCCTGGTCAGTGTTGATCTTGCCCCAGGGAACTATTTCTTTACGGCCCTTGGAGGAATTGAGAACCTCAACAGTCATGGGGGCAGTCAGCCCAGGCGGGCACAGGAGTTTTTCTCTGCTTACTCCGATCGGATTCTCTTTGGAACCGACAGCTTTTTTCTTCCTATGGATTTACCCCTTCTTCCCGGGACAAGCCTGGGAAATAATCTGGAACGGTTTATCCGATTGACACATTTCCTGGGCACCGAGGATGTTGGGGTTAGTCCCTATCCGGGAGCTGGTTCAGCTCCCTTATTCCGGGGGCTTGGTTTGGGGAAAGACGTAATGAACAACATTATGGGAATGAATTTTGGGAGGGTAATTCCTGAGAAAATCGAAGGAAAAAAAGATCCCCGGCCATATTTGGACATGTTTTTTTCCAGCATTCCAGAATCAGGGAAAAGAAAAGACGAAGTTTTTACTATCATAAATCTTGGTTATCCCAAGGTTTGATGAACAAGATTTGAGTCCCCTGAAAAAAGGGTTTAGCGTAACAATGCGGCACCAATGGTGCTTACTACGAAGGAATGACACTATATTATGGGGCAATTTGTGCCGCATTAGGAACTCTGGGCACCTTTTTTCAGGGGACTCAGATTGTAATTACGAATTGTCTCCTCTGGGGACGAAAGGATTTCAGCCATGAAAGCAGCGGTCATTGGTTTGGGCATTGGTATGGCCCATGTTTCAGGATACTTGAAACATCCAGAAGCTGAATTGGTCGCGGTTGCAGATAAATGGGCTCCCAGACGGGCTAAGGTTGGAGGTACATTTGAACAGGGTGCCATGGGAGTGCTTCGTCCCCTGTTTCTTCCTCCCTTTTTTCAGGAGAACTTCCTGGAGAATACTTGGGAAGAAATCGGGGTCAGGGTGTACGAAGATGCTTCAGAAATTGCCCGTGACCCGGAAATTGAGCTGGTCAGCCTTTGTACCCCCGATGATACCCACGAAGAACTGGCCATAATGCTTCTGGAAGCAGGCAAACATTTGATCCTGGAAAAACCTCTGGCCCTGACCCTGGATGGAGCACGCAGGGTCGAAAAGGCAGCAAAAACTGCTGGGAAGCGGCTCCTTGTTGGTTACGAATTCAGGGTTAATCCTGCGGTGCAAAAACTGAAAGACCTTGTAGATCAAGGCTCCTTGGGAAGAATACGGGCTTTCACCCTGTACCATTTCAGGCAGGCCTTTCGACGTAACAAGTGGGAAAACTGGATTCAGCAGAAAAGCCGCAGCGGAGGGCTTATCGTTGAAGAAACCTGTCACTGGTTCGATTTGCTGCGCTATCTGACCGGTTCAGAGGTGGAATCCCTGGTTTGCCATGGGGTTGATGATATTTACCAGGATTTTGACTTTGAGGATTTAGCATTCATTCAGGGAAGAATGATAGACGGGGGAATTTTTCAGATTTCCCATTCGCTCACGGGGCATGATTTTAGTCTGGTCATTCAGTTGCACGGAACGAAGGGGACGGCCTGGTGTGGGTTGAAAGAAGAAGAATATAGTTCCCTGGATGGAGGATCAGCCAGTTTCAGTGGTATTGTGAGCTTTGGGTCTCCTGGATCCTTACCCGAGCAAGCACAAGTTCAGACCTGGGGCGAAGAGGCTACCGAGCCTTTCAATATTGAAGAGTGTGTGAAAATCTCGGTAGATGCAATTCATGCAAACAAACCTGGCCCTGCCCAGTGGATAGATGGGTATAAATCCCTGGAAATATCCCTTGCAGCCCGGGAATCGTTTGAGAACAGATCAACCGAAAAAATCATCCAGCACGAGATCCGCAGCTCCCCTGCAGGCCTGGGCGGGGTCGTAACTTCCGGTAAGAATGGTCAGTTTAATACCTGAACATAAATGGGAGTCCTTGGAGAGGATAGTTTCTGCCTGGGTTGCGAGGATTTTTGATAACTGGTTCGAACGGGTTACAATGAGAAAGGAATGAGGACCAAAGAGGTAATACAGGTTTCGCATGGTTTGTGCAAGAATAGTACCTTTTTGATGAATAATATCCAGAACTGCTGTGGGGATTTCATCGGCTGAAAGCCTGTCCAGGTCGGTAATGTCCTGTATTTGGGATACCTGGGAGAATTCTTCCAGAAAAGCATCCTCAGATAAATAGGATTCCACACAACCCTGACCGCCGCATTCACAATTTTCCCCATCCAGATGGAGAGACATGTGTCCCAGCTCCAGGGTGGTAGCCCCATTTGATACCATAATTTTCTTTTCGTGGATGAAGCTGCCTCCTACTCCCGAGCGAATGAGAATAGTAAGGATGGATGGGGATTCGTGGGCAATTCCGTACCGGTAGGCTGCCAGGGCCACGGCTGCTGCATTATTATGCATGGTTACGGGTATGGAGAAACGTCGTTCCACAATTTCTCCCAGGGGAAAGTTTTCCATCTCTGCAATACGGCTGTAGTAGAGAACCGTATTTGTAGTAATATCGACCCTGCCCGGTGCAGCTATGCCTATTCCCAGGATTTTGTCAGTTGGGATGTTGGTTGCACTCAATGCAGTGCCAATGAGGTCACACAGAACCTGGGCAGATTCCTGGGCATGAATATTCGGGGTCAAGGGCCGGATATGCTGGTAAACACTGTGACCCGAGAAATCCTCAATAACAATTGCAGCCGATCGGGACCAGAGATCTATTCCAATGATGTAATATGCAGAGGGAACAATGGAATAATAGACCGGTCTTCGGCCTTTTTTTTCTGAGTCAACCGGTTGGCTTGTGCTTCTTTGTATTATTCCTGCTTCTTCAAGGAGGGTGAAGATGCGGAAAACCGTAGGGGCTTTAAGACCGGTAAGCTGAACAACTTCTGACTGGCTGACTCCTGAGTTTTTCTGTAAAATACTGAGAACCAGTTTTTCGTTTGCTTCCCGTATGTTGTAACTTCGCAGGACCTTATGTTTCATACAGTTTCCAACTTTTTCATGGGTACTTTAGGTATTGTAGCAACATTTACTTTCTTTTGGTAGGAAAATAAGAATATCCTTTACAAATTACCGGAAAATCTGTTACTCTGTATTTACTTATTTACATAAAGAAAATAACTATCCCCGAAGGAGCCATCATGGATAAGCAAGAACTGCAGACCCTGACTGAAAAGGCTAAAGAGCTGCGGAAACTCACCCTGGATGCTATTGGATACCTTGGCGTAGGGCATATAGGCGGATCATTGTCGATTATTGAAGCCCTAACCCTCTTGTACTACCGGCATATGGAAAACATCGATCCGAAAAATCCTGACAGAAAAGACCGGGATCAACTGGTTCTGTCGAAAGGCCATGCAGGCCCTGCCCTGTACAGTACTTTGGCTGACAAAGGTTATTTCCCCAAGGACTGGTTACATACTCTGAATCAGGGCGGCACCCGTTTGCCCAGCCACTGCGATATGGTGCGGACTCCCGGAATCGACATGACCGCCGGTTCTCTGGGTCAGGGCCTTTCCACAGCAATTGGTAAAGTCTTGGGTCATCGTCTCGATGGGCAACAATCCAAGGTGTATGTCATCATTGGAGATGGGGAAAGTAATGAAGGTCAGGTTTGGGAAGCTGCCATGTGCGCAGGGCATTTTAAGCTCCATGAAATAATTGCCTTTACTGATAATAACAAAATGCAAATTGACGGATACACCAACGACATCATGAGCATTGAGGATTTGACCTCTAAATGGCTTGCCTTCGGCTGGGCGGTACAACGGGTTGATGGGCATGATATTGAAGCTCTGGACCGGGCTATTCTCAAAGCGAAGGCTGAGACCTGCCGTCCAAGCATGATTGTCATGGACACCATCAAGGGCAAGGGTGCAGCCTTTGCTGAAGGAAATCTGGGAAACCATAACATGGTTTTCGATCATGCTACAGCTTTGGAAACAATAAAAGCGCTTGGATAATCATTACGTTTTTACCTCCCCACCTGTGTGAACCGAAATCAGGTTCGAACAAGAAAATCAGGCGGGGATTGGTGCTGAATGCTGGAACAAGTATCCGGCAAAACACTGGAAGGAGATAACCGTGTCAGAATTTGCAAAATTAGATATGAGGTCGGTGTACACCGAAACCCTCATTGAACTGGCGAAAGAAGATGAACGAATTGTAATAGTCGAGGCTGATCTGATGAAGGCCACCGGAACCGTACCTTTTTCCCAGGCTTTTCCCGACCGGGCTTTTAATGTGGGTGTTGCCGAAGCCAATATGGCCGGGGTTGCTGCGGGATTGTCCTCGGTAGGAAAAATTCCCTTTGCTGCAACCTTTACCGCCTTTGCAGGCCGGAAAACCTACGATCAGTTTTTCATATCGGGAAACTATTCGTACCAGAATGTAAAGCTGGTGGGAACCGATCCCGGGGTGAGCGCGGCTTTCAACGGGGGAACCCATATGTCATTCGAAGACGGTGGGCTCATGCGCAACATTCCCAAACTGGTTGTTTTTGAGCCCAGCGACAATGTCAGCTGCCGGGCACTGGTCAAACAGAGCGCAAAATACCAGGGTTGTACTTATATGCGATTGCATCGGAAAGGCGGGCAAGCCCTGTATCCCGAAAATGAAACCTTTGAATTTGGCAAGGGCAAGGTACTGCGGGATGGAACCGATGTAACCCTGGTGGCAACTGGATTTTTAATGGTACCCCAGGCTCTTGAGGCGGCAAAAGAACTGGAAAAAAGCGGAATTTCTGCGGCGGTTATTGACATGCACACCATAAAACCAATCGACCGGGATCTTATAGTTCAGTACGCCAAAAAAACCGGAGCCTTTGTAACCTGTGAAAATCATCAGGTGGTGAATTTTCTCGGATCTGCAGTTGCTGAGGTTCTTGCAGAGGAACATCCTGCATTGTTACGAAGAATTGGGATTCAGGATGAATTCGGCGAGGTTGCAACCCAGGAGTATCTCATGGAACGGTTTGGCCTTACCTCCCCCAATATTGTAAAAGCAGCCCAGGAAGTGGTCGCACGGAAAAAAGGAGCGTGATTATGATGAAAATTGCTATTGCATCGGACCTCTCAGGATTTCCCCTGAAAAAAGCTATTGCATCCTACCTGCAGGAGCGGGGTGATGTGGAACTCATTGATTTTGGAATCGAGAGCGAGGACGCACCCAAGCCCTATGTTGAACAGGCTCCCAAGGTAGCCGAAGCTATTCAGCGGGGTGATGCTGATAAAGGTATTTTGATTTGCGGTACCGGCCAGGGAATGGCCATAGTTGCGAACAAGCACAAGGGTATATACGCTGCTGTTGTTACAGATATTTTCTCTGCTGAACGATCAAAGATCATTAATAATGCAAACATCATTACCATGGGGGGCTGGATTACCGCACCTTTCCTTGGGCAACAAATTGTGGAAGCCTGGCTTTCAGTACAGTTCACCCAAAAAATGGAGTTCAAGAAGGATTTTCTGACCAAAGCATTTGGAACGGTACAGGAAATTGAATTAAGACATTTCCGGGACGACAAGAACTAGCAACCAGAACATCCTTGCTTGCCAAGGATAGATGGAGTGGAAGCAGACCCGGAAATGTCCCAAGCATTTCCAGGACAAATGAAAATATGAACTATTCGGTCCTTGCACGCAAGGACCTTTGCAGTGGATAAGAATCCTGGAAATGCGAAAAACAAGCAATTCCGGGACGACAAGAACTAGCAACCAGAACATCCTTGCTTGCCAAGGATAGATGGAGTGGAAACAGACCCGGAAATGCGAAAAACAAGCAATTCG
>SKVS01000298.1 GCA_007129335.1 Spirochaetaceae bacterium | reverse complement strand
GATTAGAAAACTGATTGAGGACCGTCTGGGTTTTATCCGTAGACAACCCCGCCCAGTGAGCAATGTCTTCCTGGGTAGTATAAAAAACCCTTGTCTCTGTAAGAGAACCTTCATTAGACTGAGATTCGGACAGCATGCAAAAGACATCCGCAACCCGGGCTTGTAAATCTTCCAGGGTAAGAATTTGAAACCTTCGGCGTTGATCATAAATCCTTTTTGTAAACAACTTCAGCAATTTCAGAGCTATCTGGGGTTGACCGCTCATGAGAATCTCAAAATTCGCTTTATTGAACTCGAGGGCTTTTACTTTTTCGACCGCCATTGCATTTGCAGATCGGGGAGCTTCTTCCAGAATCGCCATTTCACCAAAGATTTCTCCGGGTTGCAGGACATCTATGGTTTTCTCAATTCCAGCCAAAATTTTTGATATACGAACCTTTCCTTCCTGGATCAAATAAAAGGCATCTCCCGGCTCGTATTCTACAAAAATTATGTCACCTTTTTGGAAGGTCACGGCAAAGCGTTCAAAAGCCGGATTATTCATTAACATGTTAGGCTCCCAATGCTGTCATAGCGTTTTTCGCTTTTCTTCTGGTTGAATCTTCCACACCACCCATGGAACTCACGCGGGAATAAACATCTTTAGCTTTATTCCGATCTCCGGATTTTTCATAGGCTTGTCCCACCAGGAACAATACCTCTCCTTTCTCTTCAAAATCGGGAAAATTCTGCAGGAATCCCTGGTAATGTTTTATTACCTTGTCGAACTGATTAAGCCCTAAAAGGCAACGTCCTACTTCGAACAGGGCAGAAACATAACGGGGATGGGAGCTTCCGGTGGTAATGATTGGTTTCAGCATTTCCATTGCTTTAGGAAATTCATTTTGTCCAATGAGATTGACCGCATCATAGTATTGAGCGTCTTCAGGGGAATCTGTATCTTCGACGACTGGTGACATTCGACTGGCGGGTCCTGAAGTATCCGATATCCCGACCATAGCAGGCCCTTTGCCCTGACCATACTTCATGGCGTACTGTTCAGCTACCGGCTGATACTTGTTTACTTCAGCACTATGTACTCCCGAGGGATACAATTTCTTGTACCTGTTCAAGGTATACAGGGCTTCCTTGTAGAGTTTCTTCTCCAGATAGTATTGGGCTATACTGAACAACCCCTCCTCGGGTGACATGGTGGTTCCCTGGGCAATAAGGTTTCGAACTTTTTGATGTATTCTTCGTAATTGGCTGGAAAATACCTTCAGCATCTTAATAATAATTCTGCTGTTTCCCGCAGCAAGCTGTTCAAACTCAGGAACGGAAAAGATTAACACCTGAGAGTCCTTAATTACCATGGCATCATCTTCCCGAGGATATCGGCCGAGGGCTGACTTCACCCCAAAGAATTGACCTGTCTGAATGATTTCAATAATTTCATCCCCGGTTTCAATATCCCGGGAACGTAAGGTTACCTTACCCGATTGGAGAATAAAGATTTTATCTTCCATATCCCCTGCGAAGTATATAACTGAGTTTGCTTTGTATTGCATTGCCCGGGGCACTAGGACTCTCCTTTTGCCAGACGTATTATTCTCTATTCTAATAGACCTTTGGGAATAAGTACAATAGTTGATGAAGCAAACCCAGCAATTCTCACTTTTGAGATTTTAATAGAAGGATATGCCTGTCTTGACCCAGATGGACTAGCACTATACGGTTTACCAATGATTGATTTACACACCCATTCAACAGCTTCGGATGGCACACTGACTCCAGGAGACCTGGTTCATCATGCCCATAGCCTTGGTGTGAACATTCTTGCTCTTACGGATCACGACACCATTGAAGGATTACAAGAGGCAGAACAAACCGCAATAAACCTGGGTATCCAGTTCATTCCAGGGATTGAACTGGACATTTCCTACTTTCCCGGAACCTTCCATCTGCTGGGGTTAGGAATAGACTATCAGAATCGGGAACTCCTTGATCTGCTGAACGAGTTTCAACAAGAACGGGAGAGGCGGAACAAAAAAATCCTGAAAAAAATGAATGCCTTCGGAATATCCTGCACCTGGAAAGAAATGCTGGCGGAAAGCAGCAGAGGTGTTATGGGAAGACCCCACTTTGCTCGGATTCTTGTAAAAAAGGGCTGGGCCAGGGACATTTCCGATGCATTTGATCGATTTCTTGGTTTTGGCAAACCCTTATACGAAGGAAGGGTTGGGGCTGACCTGGAAAAATCGATCCAGGCTATTCACACCTCTGGAGGTCTGGCTTTTATTGCCCACCCTTTGAGCCTGCGCTTGAATTGGGGTCCTTTCAGGATTGCGCTGCAGGACTGGATGAATAAGGGAATAGATGGAATTGAAACATACCATTCAGGAATGTCCTACCGGGATGGACAAAAATTTGCAAAAATTGCAAAGGATTACAACCTCCTGGAAACTGGGGGTTCGGATTTCCATTCACCCCAGGACAGAGAACGGAAGCTGGGAAGAACCTGTATCGAGGGAAGAAAGATTCCAGACAGCTTGTTGATACCCCTGATGGACCGGTTTGGGAGAAACCGTGCTCATGGGTAAACAAGTTTCCCGAGGATGGTTTATTCAATCCACCTTGTTTCTGTTCTTTTTTACCCTGGATTTCAGTTTATGGGCTTCTCCCTACCCTATTGTGGAACTGGATAGAAATAATGGGGGGTTTCGATTTATTCAACAAAGCATTGCGCAGTTCTACCGTTGGGAAGTTGGACAGGCAGAACTCCCCGAACTGGCCATTTTCCTCTTCAGACCACCCGAAACCATGGATTTACTCTCAGTTGCTGCCCGATTCGGTCTGACTGCCGATACCCTTGCAAGCCTGAATGGCATGAGCAATGTCCAGCAACCCCTTCCCCGGGAGCTGCTTGTCTCCAATGTTCCGGGTATTTTTATGCCCGCAGACCCCAACAATGATCTGGATACATTGTTCCAGGAAAGAATAGAAAAATCCAACCACCCGTCACTTTCGGTTGTATTACTTCGAAACAACAGACCTATTGAAGGATCCTTCTTCCCGGGTCAACGATTTCAGGGACCAGAACGACTGGTTTTCCTACAGCTCTTCTTCGCAAATCCCTTAAGGAATTTTCGGATAACGGCGGCCTTTGGAGTTGGGCCCGATCCCTTTACCAACCGAATGCGGTATCATAACGGGGTTGACCTGGTACCAACCGATGGCCAAACTACCGTTATGGCTTCAGCCAGGGGAACCGTTACCCAAATAGGCCTTCATCCTGTGTATGGCAATTTTGTTATTCTTGAACATAATTCCATGTATTCAACGATGTACGCCCATTTAAGCAGGGTACTGGTTACCCAAGG
>SKVS01000152.1 GCA_007129335.1 Spirochaetaceae bacterium | reverse complement strand
TGGAAAAATATCTGGAGAATCCCCGGCACGTGGAGGTTCAGATACTTGCGGATTCCCACGGAAATGTAATTCATTTGGGAGAGCGGGATTGTTCAGTTCAGGAGAATCACCAAAAACTCGTGGAAGAAAGTCCTTCCACCGTGGTAACTCCGGAAATGAGAAAGCGTATGGGAGAGGATGCTGTACGACTTTTTCAGGGATTGAATTACTGCGGAGCCGGTACCATTGAATTCCTTGTCTACGAAAATGCCTACTACTTTATGGAAGTTAATGCCAGGGTTCAGGTAGAGCATCCGGTAACCGAAATGGTAACCGGGGTGGATATTATTGCCGAACAAATCCGGGTTGCATCGGGTGAGAAACTTGCCTTTACCCAGGAAGATATCGACCTTTCGGGTTATGCCGTGGAATGCAGAATTAACGCAAAGGCCCCGGGTAAGATTACTGACTACCTTCCCCCAGGGGGTTATGGGGTGAGAATCGACAGCTTCCTGTACACAGGCTACAACGTCAGCCCCTTTTACGATTCAATGGTTGCAAAGATTATAGTCACAGGGAAATCGCGCAATGAAGGTTTAGATCGGATGAACCGGGTTCTAAACGAATTGGTCCTCCATGGAATTCCCGTGAATATCGAACTCCAGAAAAAAATTATTAATTCCAAAATTTTCCGTTCAGGAGAATATGGAACCGACGTACTCAAGCATATTCTGGCCGAGGAGGCCTAACCTATGGCAAGACCCCAAATAGAAACTTTTTTCAGGAAATTGTTGCCCAAGGGGAAACGGAATCTCCTTTACGGGACAGTGGATGATCGGGTATTCCTTCAAAAGGAACACCGTTGTCCGGCCTGTTCCAAACCGGTTGAAAACGACAAACTCAAGGATAATGCCTTTGTCTGCTACCACTGTAACCACCATTTTCGCATCAGCGCGCCTGAGCGGCTGCGATTGCTGGCAGATAACGGAGAGTACCAGGAATTTTCCGCAGGTCTGAGTACCCTTAATCCCCTGGATTTTCCAGAATATGAAGAACGCTACGCTGCAGCAAGGGAAAAAAGCGGCCTCGACGAAGCGGTGAAAACCGTGGTGTGCAAAATGAAGGGGCGAGAAGCGGTGGTAATTGTCATGAGTTTCCAATTTATGGGAGGTTCCATGGGTTCGGTCGTGGGTGAAAAAATTACCCGGGCAATTCTTCTGGCAGCCCAGCGTGGACTCCCCTGTGTTTTATTCACCGCCTCGGGTGGAGCAAGAATGCAGGAGGGCATATTTTCCCTCATGCAAATGGCGAAAACCAGCCACGCCATAGCCTTGCTGGAGCGGACCGGCATGCCCCTGTTCGTCGTGCTGACCGATCCCACCACCGGTGGGGTTACCGCATCCTTTGCCATGCTGGGGGATGTAACCCTGGCAGAGCCCGAAGCCCTTATCGGGTTTGCCGGGCCCCGGGTCATCGAAGGAACAATAAAACAGAAACTTCCCGAAGGATTTCAGCGATCTGAATTCCTCCAGCAAAAGGGATTTGTCGACCGGGTAGTAGACCGAAAGGCAATGAAGGATATGCTGGCATTCCTTATTGATGCGCATTTGACTGTTCAGGGGGCCAAAAAATGACCCAAAAAGAAATACAGCGAAAAATTCGCGAACTCAAAACCCTTGCAAGCCAGCACAGGCTCGACATTAATGAGGACCTGTCCCGGATTGTCAGCAAGCTCGACGGGAACCGGACGGATGATATAAGTCCCTGGCAGAGGGTTGAAACCGCCCGTCATCCCCAAAGACCAACTACACTCGAATACATTCAGACGATAAGCGATGAATACGTCGAATTGTTCGGAGACCGTCTTTTTGCCGATGATCCGGCCATGGTTGGAGGAATCGCCCGTATAGGGGGAATTGCTTTTACCTTTGTAGGCCATCAGAAGGGCAAGAACATGAAGGAAAACCTCAGACGGAATTACGGAATGGCTCAGCCCGAGGGTTACCGGAAAGCTCTGCGCCTTGCCCATCAGGCAGAAAAGTTCGGCCGACCCCTTCTGACCTTTGTGGATACCATGGGAGCCTACCCGGGAATATCCAGCGAAGAACGGGGTATCAGCGAGGCGATCGCCCGGAACATGAAAGAGTTTTCAGTCCTGAGAACTCCTATTATCTCAACCATAATTGGTGAGGGTGGCTCCGGCGGGGCCATTGGAATAGCCGTTGCCGATCGGGTGTTCATGCTGGAGAATGCTGTGTATTCGGTTATTTCTCCCGAGGGTTGTGCGTCAATATTGTTGCGGGATACCAAAAAGGCCCAGCTTGCTGCAGGGCTCATGAAGATGACTGCCCGGGATCTGTATTCCTTCGGTATTGTGGATGGAGTCATTACCGAACCACAGGGGGGAGCGCACAACGATATTGATTTCGTTGCAGCCCGCTTGAAAGAAACGATTTTGTCCAATTACCGGGAGCTTGCAAGCAAGAAAACCGAACAACTTCTCAAGGACCGTTCGCGCCGGTGGTTGAGTTTTGGCGATTTCTACGACCCAGCGGAAAAACAGGAAGGGTTTCTCAAAAAAATCTTTCCCTGGATGTGATCTATCCTCACTGTCCGATTCTGTAGTGCCGGAGCAAAGCATCAATCCCTTCCTGCACCGCTGGAGTATTCCAGTCCTGGGCTCCAGGTTTGCCCGCAATAATTCGTCCGCTGGGAAGTATGAGATAGCTCAGGGGAATGGATCGCACCCCGTATTGGAAGCCTACCGAACCTCTGCTGTCCAGAAGGGTAGGGAAGGTATAGTTGTTTTGGGTCATGAAGGTTTGGGCAATTGTTTTGGATTCCCGCTGATTAATACCCAGTATTTCAAATCCCCGGGGAGAAAAGTTTTCGTACAGAGCCTGCATGGACGGCATTTCAGCTCTGCAGGGACCGCACCACGATGCCCAGAAGTTCAGCAGTATGAGTTTATCCTGGTAATCTCCCAGGCTCTTGACCTGGTCATCGAAACCTGGTAACTGAAAGTCAACCGCCTGAACCGGATCGTGAAAGGGTATCATATTCAGTTTTTCTATGGCCTCCAGCACAGCCCGGGGTAGTTCCTGGCTGTGGAATGGTAAAATGAATAAAAACATGAGTAAACCAAAAACTATGCATTTTTTCTGTCGGAATGTCTTCACTGACGGACCTCCTGCCACTGATAGTATACCCGAATACAATCCTTTGTGAATCGAGTATTTACACAGGGCAAGCGCATATGTCGAATATTGAAAGTAGAAAATACGTAAACCCAGGTGAACTAGGTCGCTCATGACTATAGATTCAAACCAATAACTCGACAATTGTCGAGTTATTGGTTTGAATCTATAGTCTCTCAGTAACC
>SKVS01000224.1 GCA_007129335.1 Spirochaetaceae bacterium | reverse complement strand
TCTGTTGCTTAATTGTGGTCTACACGACATAAAACGCAATCCCCGGACCAGGGAATACCAGATCCCCCTGGAACAGTACACATTCAACCTTCACAAAATTATTCAAGCCGGCAGACAGCTGGCGACCAATATTGGCTGGATTACCACCACCCCGATAAATGACGAAATCCACAATACCATTTCCCAGGATTTTCACCGCTACAACCAGGACTGCCTTGAGTATAACCGGGAAGCCGGACTCATTATGAAAAAGCAGGGCATTCGGATTTTTGATTTGTACGATTTTACCTTGAACCTTCCCGGAAAAAAGTACTGCGACCACGTGCATTTTACCCCGGAGGTTCGAAAGGCACAGGCTGACTTCCTGGCCAGACAAATTACACAATGGATAGGAAGCCAACAGCCCATTACCCCCGAGCACTAATTCCCCTGTACTCTCGGGGTGAAATACCAGCCATACAGCGAAACATGCGGGCAAAATAGGTCCGGGAAGCAAAACCCGCCTGCCAGGCTACCTGCTCTATTGGCATGTTGGTATGGCTCAGCAGCTCCTTGGCCCGCTGTAGCCGGAAATCCAGAATGAAGCCTGAAAAACTCAAACCCGTTTCGGCTTTAAAAACATGGAGGAAGCGGGAGGTGCTCAGGTTGCATAAAGCCGCAGCCTGATCTGCCCGAATTTGCTGGTCATAGGAACTTTGAATGTATTCAACTGCATTATTGACCTTGGATTCCCGGGTATAAGAACCAGATACTGCAGCAGTTCCGGTCTTTTTCAGAATTATCAGCTGGACAACAGGCGCAAGAAGCCGATCCAAGGTACAGCTAAAATCACCACTCGGCCCGAAAGCATCCGGAACCGAGGGCACCTGTTGATACTCCCTGTTCAGCTGGGGGTAGGAAAGTCCGTGGTCCGGGCTTTTCCAGGGTCCAAGAAAAAATGCCCCCAGGTAGCGAATTTGATTGGTCACGGGGTACACATAATCCATGACACCGCTGTGACAGGTTCGGTAAAAGCCCAAGGTCCCCTTTGCATTGGATCCTTGGTACCTGAATCCACTGGTGCCTGGTGATTCATTGGTGTGGTGATTCTTGTGACTTCCCTGCTCCGGTGAATTCTGAATCATCCGAATAATTTGGTTCCGGCCGTCCTCAATCATACAGCGGGAAAGCCGGAGGCGGTTGGATTTCACACTTCGACAGAATGGGCAGGTGTGGCGGCAGGCATCCTCGGTGAACTGGCTGTCTGCTGCTGAATCGTTATCCTTCCACAACACCTGCACACCGATAAGGCTGCTCAGGGCCGTGACAAAAGGTTCAACAATTTGAGAATAGGTACTCACGGCACTCATGTAACTTATATTACTGCAAAAATCAGCATAATACTGCACAAAAATCAACTCTTCTGAGTCTTTTTTTCCCTGGTTTTCAATCTTACAATTACCACCATGGAATCCACACAATCAATTCAATCCGACATACTGGTATACGGAGCAACCCCCGCAGGTATTGCTGCAGCCTGCACCGCCGCTGAACACGGGGCATCGGTACTCATTCTCGAACCAGCCTCCCACCTGGGCGGCCATTTAACCAGCGGTATTTGCACAACCGAATGTGAACACATGCTTCCCCAGAGTTTCCGGGGATGGATGATGAAATTCCTCGGCCTCCTGGGCACCTACTACGGCATTGATGCACCAATCCACCGCTGGGAACCCCACATGGCAACCCGGGCTTTCAACGAACTACTGGACCGTGCGGGGGTACAACTCATGCTGAACAGGCGACTTCTCTCGGTAAACAAGCAGGGCACAACCATCACCAGTGCCAGCTTTACCAACACACCCGAAGTTCAAGCACCTGTTTGGATCGATGCAAGCTACGAAGGCGACCTTATGGCCATGGCTGGAGTTCCCTACTCGGTCGGTCGGGAATCCCGAGAAACCTTTGGAGAAAGTCTGGCAGGAATTTGTTTTGTTGATTCTCTGGACGAGGTAAAAAATTCAAAGGGTCATGCCGAACGGATAGACCACCTATGGGAAATGGACCTCATGAATGAAGCCGGTAACTACATCGCCGGAGTTCTACCCTCCGACGGCATCCATTTACAACGGGGAACCGGGGATGGCAAGGTTATGAACTACCACTTTCGGGTTACGGTGACCAAAAACACCAAGCGTTTACCCTTCCCTATTCCGCCGGGGTATGACGAGAGCTCCTTCGAACTCCTGTCCCGGTTCTTTCATGCAAACCCCGACACACCCCTGACCATGGTTCTTGCATTTCTGAACCATCCTTCGGGGCAGTACTCACCAGGGTCCGATGGCTTTACCAAGGTTACTCCCGGAGAAAAGTGGGAACTGAACAACCTCCAGGGTTCCATTTTATCCCTGGGACACCTGGGCGGTCAGTTCAGGTACCCCGATGGAAACCACCAGACCCGAACAGAAGTAATTCAGGACCACTACAACCACAACGCCGGACTCCTGTATTATTTAGCAAACAGTCCCGAGGTTCCCCAAAACCTTCGATCCGAAATGGCCCAGTGGGGCCTACCACCCGATGAATTTACCGACAATAACCACTGGCCCTACCAGCCCTACATCAGAGAAACCCGGCGGATGCAGGGAGAATACATTCTTACCCAGCAGGATGTGCTGACCGACATAGGCAAACCGGATGTCATTTTCTGGAACTCCCACTGGATCGACAGCCACCACGTCCAGCGCTTGGCAATCGACAAAAATCATTTCCGAAATGAAGGCAGAATTTGGAAAGAGGTTACAAAGCCCTACGCAATTCCCTACCGCAGCCTTGTTCCCCGGACACAGGATTGTGAAAACCTGCTGGTTCCCGGCTGTATGTCCTCTAGCCATGTGGCATTCTGTTCGGTGCGGCTGGAGAGCACCTGGATGGGCCTGGGCGAGGCAGCAGGGGCGGCAGCGGTTCTCAGCTTGAAACACCAGGTAACCGTGCAGGAAGTTCCCGTGAAGGAACTTGTGAAAGAACTGTGAGAGAGGCTCCCTGGGATAGCTCGTTGGTAGTCCAAAATTGGCACCACTCAGTAAAAATTACCTAACCTTTGTACTAAAAACTTGAATAATGGTACAAACCTCGAGTATAATGTACCTATAAATGATTTATTGGTACATAGATGAATAATCATGTACATAAAACTGGAAAAATGGTGCATGAAATGTTTGACCCCAAAAAAGCCTATGATAATTTACCAATACTCCCACCTCCAAAAGAAAAAACTGAAACAATAGAAATTTTACGAGCTGAAAATAGAGCTGTATCAGCAATATCTGAATTAAAGGGAATTGCGAATATCATCCCCAATCAATCGATATTAATTAATGCGATCGTTTTGC
>SKVS01000410.1 GCA_007129335.1 Spirochaetaceae bacterium | reverse complement strand
GTCTTGCTGGTTTTCCTTGTACTATTCGGACTTCAGATTCAACCATTTTTTGCCACGGGATCCTTAACGGAGGGCAGTCTATTTTACCAGTTCATGTCGCCATTTTTTCCATTTGCCGTACAGGTTTTTACCGGGTCTGCTAATGTTTGATAATGTTATTGGCCAGGAGGCCCTGGTTAAAACCCTTATTTCAGATATTCAGAATAACACCCTTCCCAGGGCTATACTGCTGCACGGTCCGAGGTATTCGGGAAAACTCACCCTGGCTCTGGAATTGGCCAGGGTACTCCATTGCCGGCAGACCGATGCTCCCTGGGGTTGTACCTGTTCCCAATGCAACCAGCACCGCCTGCTCATGAGCCCCTATACCCTCATGCTTGGCCCCCGATATTTTCTCGATGAAATAGCCCTGACGTCCCGAGCCCTGGTTGCCGATGACCGGGAACCCCTGCGGTACCTGTTTGTCCGCTCCATTCGGAAACTGACTAACCGGTTTGATGGGACCCTTTGGGAAGGGGAGGACCAGAAATTATCCAAGGCAATTCCTCTCATTGACTCTATTGAGCAGGCCATGGAACCCCTTCTGCCTGGCTCTGAAGCACTCCTGAAAAAAAGGGATTCCCAGGTCAGCAAGATCCGGGACATCTGTGAAAAACTGGTAACCCTTCTTCCGGCGGATGGGCACTCGGTACACTTTATTCGAAAGGCCAGTTATTGGGCTCATATGACGAGTACCACAGCCCGGAAAGTTATTATCCTGGAAGACACCGAGCGACTTAATGAATCCTCAAGGAACAGTCTGCTCAAGATTCTAGAAGAGCCTCCGGAGGGAAGTTTCTTTATTCTGCTTACAACCAGATTAACGGGAATCATACCCACGCTTCGGAGCCGTTTGCGGGTTTACCATTGTCCCGGAAGGACAGAAGAGCTGGAAAACCAGGTTTTGCAAAGGATTTTCCGCCTTTCGCCGGAACCCGGAACCTCGCAATTCCAATCGCCATTACAGAGGACTTTCGAAAACCAGTTGTCCAAAGGTGATGTGGATACCTGGATAGAGGAATTCTACCGGGCATTAGAGGCACCCTCCGGTTCCTTTCCCCTGGTGGTTCGGGTTGGGCAATGGATTGAGTCGGTGACACCGGGACTGCGTCGTGATTTGGTACGTCAGTTCCTTCAGGGACTTACCCGAAGGATTCAACGAGAACTCGTTGAAGCTCCAACAGATGGGGGGGCTGCAGGAACCTTCCAGAAACAACACAGGATTCTGCAAACCATTGACCAGCAGTACCAACGGTATGAACAGTACAACATTCCCCTGGCCACGGTAATTGAACAAATATTCTTCGCTGGGACGGAGGTGTGATCCATGAGAAAATTTATCCAACGGGCTCTCAATAAACTGTCTAAACTCGATTCCCAGCAGATTCAGCACCTGATTATGGATTTGGCCAGTGAAAACGAGAACCTTGAAATAGTTCTGGACAGTATGACCGATGGGGTTTTGGCTGCAGATACGGAAGACAGGGTAATTCTTTGTAATAAGGCGGCTGAAAGGCTCCTGCCCCTGGTTCCTGGAGATATTTACGATCGGCTGCTGTGGGAGGTTATTGAAGACCTGGATATTTCCCAATTTGTTCAAACCTGTTTACGCACCCAGGATACGGTTGAAGACCGGGAATTTACCCTCTCTGGTCCGGGAGGGAATACCCGGATCTTGAGTATAAGTATCCTCCCTCTGGTACAAGCGGGTAAGGTTCAGGGAAGCATATTGCATATGCAGGACATCTCGGAAAAAAGATGGAGGGAAGCTCGGCTGCGACGGGCCGAAAGCCTTGCAAGCCTGACCACCTTGACCGCAGGGGTTGCTCATGAAATAAAAAATCCCCTGGGTTCTATAGGGATTCATATTCAGCTCATTCAGCGGATGCTGAAAAACAACAAGAGTGTGAAAGAAGACGACATAGGAACCTATTTGGAAGTTATCAATGAAGAGGTGGATCGGTTGAACAGGATAGTGGTAGATTTCCTGTTTGCCGTACGCCCTATGGACATTCATCCGGTAGTTGGTTGTTTAAATTGTCTGCTCAGGGATTTAATGGGTTTCATGCAGTATGAACTCGAACAGGCAGGAATACAGTCGGTTGTGGATCTTGAAGATTCTATTCCCCACATCATGATGGATGAAAAGTTCATGAAGCAGGCCATTCTCAATATGGTAAAGAACGCTATGAATGCTATGCCCGAAGGCGGCCGACTGGTTGTAAGCTCACGGAAAAAGGGCGACGAGGTAATTCTGAGAATTATTGACGATGGAATAGGCATGAGTTCCGAGGTCATGGGCAAAATTTTCGAACCCTACTTTACGACCAGGGATTTCGGGTCAGGTATTGGGCTGACCCTGGTGTACAAAATTATTAAGGAACATGGGGGCGACATTAGTGTTGTCAGTCAGGAAGGCAGGGGAACCACCTTTACCCTGAGTTTCCCCGTACCCCAGAGCGGACAGCACCTTATAGACAGCACCCATGGGGATTCCAGGAGCCCGGGAGATTCAGCCCAGTGGGAAGTATGGGAGAACGAAGATGAAGTTTAATATTCTCATTGCCGAGGACGAAAAAAATATTCGGGAGGGGCTTGCTAAGAATCTGGAGCTGGATGGTTACCATGTATTCAGAGCCGAAGATGGCCAGGAAGCCCTGGATATGATGCACCAGGAAGAAATTGACCTTGTTATTACCGACCTGAAAATGCCCCGGCTCACGGGTGAACAATTGCTGAAAGAGGTTGTTCAGCACTGGCCCACGGTTTCGGTTATTGTGTTGACTGGTCATGGGACCATAGAAACTGCTGTTCAGGCCATGCGGGATGGGGCCTTTGACTTTCTGACCAAGCCCTTGAATCTGGACCGGTTGAGTTTGCTCGTGAAGCGGGCCCTTTCCACCCGTGAGCTGGTTCTTCAGCACCGGGTGCTTCAGGCAGAAATTGAAAGCCGCCGTCAGTTAAATCGGATTATTGGTAAAAGCCATGCAATGCAGAAGGTTTTTGATGTGATTAACCAGGTAGCTCCGACCAAGGCTTCGGTTCTAATAACCGGGGAAAGCGGAGTAGGAAAAGAACTGGTTGCTGATGCCATTCATCAACTGTCACCCCGGAATGAGAAGAATTTCATAAAGGTTCACTGCGCTGCTCTGAGCGAAACGTTATTGGAAAGTGAGTTGTTCGGTCATGAGAAAGGTGCATTTACCGGAGCGGTCAACCGGAAGCGGGGACGGTTCGAACTTTCCCATTTGGGAACCCTGTTCCTCGATGAGATCGGAGAAATTAACCAGGCTGTGCAGATTAAAATACTCCGGGTCTTGCAGGAGAAAAGGTTCGAGCG
>SKVS01000181.1 GCA_007129335.1 Spirochaetaceae bacterium | reverse complement strand
GGAATATCGGCAATAGAAAAAAATAACATAGTGTCAGTTCCTGAATGTGAAACAAGGCAAGATAGTATCAGGAGGAAACCCTATGGATCATGAGAAAAAGAACTTACTGCCCCTGAAGGATACCATACCCCTGGATTGTCGGCTCAACCTTGGGGAGTTTCAAATCCCCGCTTGGCGTCTACCTATCCTGGATCAGCAGCCCGAACTGGGCCCTCTATCGTGGAATAACCAGGAGGTTGCTCTGGAGGTCAATGGATCGGTCATAGGATGGGGAAGGGTTGAATTTACCTCCGACGATCTCGTATTTACCCTTACAAATCTGACAGCCACCGATTCCGAGAATAAACTGGAGGAAGATCATGAAAATTGATAACACAAGCCCAGTAAAGGTGCCCATTTGGGTAGTTCTGGGAGAAAATGAATTAACCATTGATGAAATTGACCGGCTCAATTCCGGTTCCATTATTGAACTAACCAGCATTGCCGGTGAACCGGTGGATTTATACGCTGCAGGAGTAAAAATTGCCAAGGGGGAAGTGGTAATCATCGATGAAAACTTTGGCCTCAGGGTAACGAAGGTTCTGGAATCACCAATATCCGAAGGGAGCACCCCATGAACACCGCCCAGGACCTTCCGGTTATCCTTGGGAGAAAGACTCCTGTATACCCGGATCTTAGAATCAAGCCCTACGATTTTACTCGCCCGGACAAGTTCTCCCGGGAGCAGATCCGTACCGTGTCCTTGATCCATGAATCCTTTTGTCGAAAATTTGGGGCTTCACTCGATACTATCTTTCCTTTTCCCGTATCGGTTCAGGTTACTGAAGTGGATCAAATGACCTTTCAGGAATCTTTTGATCATGGGCGCACAACCGGCCCAATTGGGGTACACGCCCTGCCTCCTTTGCCGGGAACTTTTTTAACCCTGTGGGA
Organism: Spirochaetaceae bacterium; assembly: GCA_007129335.1. Lineage (GTDB taxonomy): Bacteria > Spirochaetota > Spirochaetia > DSM-27196 > Salinispiraceae > SKVS01. Next base: position 2,450 of record SKVS01000181.1, on the reverse strand, counting down.
CCAGCCTGTCAGTGAGGTCATCCTGTCGGCATTGGGGGGAGCTGTTCCGATGGGCAACAGCTGCCCTGGGGACACAGCTTTGACCGAGTTGGAAAAACTCTTGTTCAAGGGGTTTTTGAGCCAAGGCCTTACTGCCCTGGACCAGGCTTGGTCATTTCTTGGGGGACCTGGTTCACAGATTCATTCTATCGAAGACAATCCCCGGTACAGCCAAATTGTACCACCAACCGAAATGGTCATGACTGTGGATATTTTTCTGGGGATAAATAACCAGAAGGGAATGATGAGATTTGTTTACCCCTCCTTGTCCCTTGAGCCAATTTTGGAACAACTCAGTGCAAAATGGTGGTACTCCCGAATATCTCGTAACAGTGCGCCTCGATCCGTAGCACTGAGTCAGTTGCTCCCCATCGAAGCAAAGGTCCAGGTAGTTCTTCCCCCAATAACCATTGGGGATCTGAAACACATGGAGCCCGGAACCACCTTGTCTGTACCTCTTGCCCAAACCCAGAAACTTGCCATTTCTGCTGGGACTGCCTTCCTTTGTTCAGCAAGCTGGACTCAGCCCGAACTGGACAAGCCTATGTCCCTCATCCCTCAGGCCGATTCTAGAAAAGAAAATCCAGAAATCCTTCAACAACCGGGGGCTAATCACCTGAAGGAAATCCATGATCTTCTGGATTCTTTCACCCGGACCATTGGAACTACCCTCAAGGAATACCTCGGTCCCCCTCCCAGTACCTCCCACCATAGTTTCTTGGGCCAGCACCCCGACCAGCAGGCCCATTCCAGTGACCGAACTGCCAGAATATTCCAGGATCTCACGGTGGAACACGCCGAATATGTAATCAAAGCTCTGGAACATGAAAGAGTCTCCCTCCAGGCTACCATTGTTACCCAGTTGAACAATTCTCTGGCTGCGGATTTTCTTACCCGTCTTGGGGATGATAAGCGGTCAGAGTTTCTTGAGGCCATAATTCACATGGGAAAAATCCCCGGCTTTGTTCTGGATTTATGCTCAACCTATATGGAACAGCAAATCACAAGCCGCAAGGCACAGCGGCACACCGAGTCCGGCGGCATGACCAAGGCTGTGGATATTTTAAACTACGTGCCGGCTTCCATTGAACGGGACCTTGTTATGGGGTGGGAGAAAAACAATCCCGACCTTGCAGAAAAGATAAAACAACATCTGTTTGTTTTCGATGATATTGTGCTGCTGTCCTCGGAAACCCTGGAAAAACTTCTTTCCCTGGTTGATCCGGTGGATTTTCTCTGGTCTATTAAAAACTCCAGTCCGGAAGTCAGAAGCTACTTTGAGAAGACCCTGGGCACGCAGAGAACACAGGAGTACTATGATCGGGCAAAGGCCCTGGGTCCGGTGAGGATTCGGGATGTGGATGCAGCCCAGGCAAGGCTCATTGCTCAGTTACAGGAACTGGACCTTGCTGGGGAGGTGGTTATTCTGCGACCGAATGAAATTGTGGAGTAGGTTTACCCCTGTGCAGTCGGTACAGCCAGACTCCTGCTAACCCATTCATACCCAGTCCTGCCGCGCTGCCCAGTACGGGGTTGACTAAACCTAATCGGATGAGGCTGCCCCAGCTGGTGGGTACCAGACCCAAGAGGAGAACCCACCGGCCTTCCAGGCCCATTGCAAGCAGAGGCGGGAGAATGAGAATTCCCATGAGTTTTGCCAGAGCAAGACCCTGAACCTTGGTTGATGCAACGAAGGAAATCCCCAAAAAAACCCAGGGCAAAGCAAGTACATCTATGAACAGGGACAGAATAAAGGAAATTGGAACACCGTGGACTAATCCTCCCAGCCAAACAGCCGGCAGGAGTACAATCCCATACAATCCCCCGAGGAGGATAATTCTGGACACAAACATTCTTGGCCGGGACACAGGAAGGGTAGAAAGAAAATCCTCTATCTCCTCGTCTTTTTCATCCAAAACCAAAAAAGCTGCCAGCACCCCGTACATTACAGGACCAAGAACCAGGGCGAAGGACCGAAAATGATCAATATTGCTCCCCAAGAAGGCCCAGACCCCCTGAGGCAAAAGGGAAAAGAAGAAATCATTGCTCCCAAGGTTTCCAAGAACGAAGGGTAAGCCCCGGCCCATAATAACTGCGACCAGAATAGGGAGGAAAGCAATCATCAAAGTCATGGGGTCTCGTAAAATCATGCGAATGTCTGCAGGGATTAATTTATTCAGGGACTGAAGAATCCCGGTATTCGGCAAGACCCTGGATTTGTTAAAAAGCTCCCTTCTGGTCTGACCCGACAGCAAACCAGCAATTCCTTTGCGTGCCAGGAAAAATCCAATCCCGTTCCATAAAAGGAGCGTAGCAATTCCGAGAGCAAGGGTTTGCCCGGATGCCCGAGGTTCAAAGACCGAGGTTAATACAACCAAGCCACCCCAAACGGGAGAAAAAACTCCAAAGGG
>SKVS01000219.1 GCA_007129335.1 Spirochaetaceae bacterium | reverse complement strand
CTTAGATCACGGGATTCCCAAACCTTCACGCCGCTTTTTCCAGCGATAAGGTTGGTATAGTATTCCTCCAGGCTATCGCCTAAGGGGTTTATGGTGCTCATTCCGGTAATGACAACCCGATTGTCCATGTATGTTCCTTTTCATTCCCCTGGGGGGATGGGATTATAACAGAGCCTGAATTGACTCCAGGGTCCCGGCACTCTGGGCCCTCAATGGTTTATGATAGCTCTTCCACAGTCCCGAAAGCACCCGACCGGGTCCAACTTCCAGAACCCGCTGTACATCTGCCTCAACAATGCGGGCCATACAGTCAACCCACTTGACCATGGACACAATTTGCAAACCCGCAAGAGATCGGGCTTCCTGTCCACTGGTAATAAGCCCACCGGTAACATTCGAAAAAATGGGTTTCACCGGATCGTGAAAATCAAGAACCTGTATGGCCTCCTGAAATTCCCTGCGTGCTCCCTCCAAAAGGGGACTGTGAAAGGGTCCGGAAACCTTCAACCGGACTACCTTCATTGCGCCGGCCTCTTCCAGAGCTTTTTCCGCCAGGTCTAAGCCTCGGGCAGTGCCTGCAATAACAATTTGAGTTGGGGAGCTGTGGTTCGCAATAAACACCTTCTCGTCTTGAAATGACTGAATTATGGGAGCAGCCTCATCAAAGGGCAGCCCCAATACGGCACTCATTGCGCTGGGTCCCTCAGGACCATCGCTTTCCCGGGCACCGACTTCCATTGCCCGACCCCGATAAACCACTGCCTTGAAAACATCCTCAAGGCAAAGCACTCCGGCATTATACAGGGCTGCGTACTCACCAACGCTGAATCCCGCAACCATATCTGCCAGTATTCCCTGTTCCTCCAGAACGAGGGAGGCAGCAATGTTCGCCAGAGTCATGGCAATCTGGGTATTGTCGGTATTTTTTAAATCTTCTTCGGTTCCGTTGAACAAGAGGCGGGTAAGGTCTTTCCCGGTAATGTCAGATGCAGCGGCGAACAGTTCCCTTACCTTCTGGCTTCCTTCAAAGAGGTCCTTGGCCATACCGGGGTACTGAGCACCCTGTCCCGGAAACAAAAATGCTGTTTTCATGGAAGAGACTCCTTGGGTATCATTATGGTGAATACACGGTCATGGTGTATCATGTTTCCTGAATGGGATTCAACCATAATTCCAAAGGATAGGGGGATTTTCCGGAAATCCTGGTGATTTAACCGAATGGTAACACAGTTTTGGGAGCTATGAGGCATGCCGGCCAGAGAAGAAGAGCTGAAAATGAGACCCGGTCCCATCGGCTCCGGAGCTAAGGGATATATCTGCCTTCAACTGCTCGCTGAGCACGGTTATTAGCATGAGCCCAAATCCCTTGGAAGAATGAATGGAAAAGTTTTCCGGAAGGCCCACCCCGTCATCGGAGATACTCAAGCAATACCTGCTTCCCTTTTTCTGAAACGATACATCCAGCTTCCCTTCGCTCCTGTGCGGAAAGGCATACTTTACCACATTCGTCACTACCTCATTCACAATAATGCCCAGGGGGAACAATTGGGCTGGAGCCAGTAACCCAGCAGTACAATGGGTGTGCAAAGCTATCTCGGTTGAACCGGAAAAATAATCCAACACCGTCGTAATAATGCTTTCCAAATACTCACTCGAATCCAAATCGTTGTAGACATTCCTCAAAAGCATGGTCTCGTACAAATCGGCCATACCCTGTACCCGCATAGCTGCCTCGTCCAGAGCTTGTTGGGCAAGGGGATTTTCGCAGTTTCCCGCATTCAGATTCAGCATGCTCACAATTGAAGCCAGGTTATTCTTCATACGGTGATGAATCTCCCGCAGAAGAACCTCTTTTTGAGCATTCTCTTTTATGAGACTATTCTGGGAGCTTTCCAGATTATCAGCAGCATGATTGAACTTCATTGCCAGGGCATCGATCTCCGCTACATTGAACAGGGGTGACCTCAGACCATGGTTACCCATTCCAAAATCCCTAATTGCAGACTCGAACACATGAACGGGTCTGAGAATGAACAAATACATGGAAAGGCCCACCAACACACCTAAGATGACACTGACAGCCCCTATGCTTCCTACTACCCGAATTACCCGGATCATAGCCTCCTGCCTGAACCGGATGGAATAGTCCTGATGAATAACTCGAAACATGGTATTAATATCCCTGGCCAGGGTAAACAATGCTTCCCGGTACACATCCTGAATGACTCCCTGGGGCGAAGCAAGAATGAGGGTAAAAATTTCATCGGTCCAGATGAGCAGTTTTTTCACCGATTCTACATCCTGCAACTGCACGAAGGATTCAAGGTATTGAATATTCCGGTCGAACCTTTCTCTGGCCAGATCCCATTGGTGCTGGAGACGGAGATTACTTGAACCACCCTCAACCACCAAAAGGTATAGTTCGTCTCCCAGTTCCTGGGAGTCCCGGGTAACCCTGGCCAGCTGTTCGCTCTTTTCCCAGTCCTGAAAGGCTCTATAAGCCAGTACCCCCGCCCCGATAAAGAACAGAACAAGTGTGGCCATGAAAACCCCGTACATCCAGGTAATATGAACCTTCATGGGGCCTCCATGGGTGAGTAACCAAGAATGGTCACCCGTTGGGGCTGAATATCCCCAAGAGCTTTCTGATTAATCATGTCTAGAAAATCAGGATGGGGCAGTTGGGACCTTTGGGAGAAGGATTGCAGCCATTGAACCTGAGATTCCAATGCTCCAAGCAGCGGCTGGGACAGGTTTACGTATTGAATAGTGTTGTTCAGAATGGAATCAGCCGATTCCCGGCTTATCTGCATAACCCGAACCAGAATATCCCGTGCTTCTTCGGGATTGTCGTGGACAAAGTTTTCAGCCCGAATAAGGGCTGCCATGACCCGTCGCACCACTTTCTGCTCTGTTGTTGATCCTCCATCATTCAGGGGCCGGGTAACAAGGAGTTCAAACTGCTGATATACCCAGGGAAACTGGTACACCCCAATTCCTTCGCCCAGGATATCTCGAATTTCCTGAACATAGGGCTCCCGAATTGAAAGACCATCTACCCGACCGGAAATCAGGGCATCGACCAATTCATCTATAGGATAAAATTCAACCACGAGGTCTTCGATCCCTAACCCCTGTACTACCAAAACCCGGTGAAGAAAAAAGTGAAGCGCTGAAAAGCTTTGGGTACCAATGGTTTTGCCTGTAAGAAGGGATGGGTCGAACTTCTGAGCCCCCCCGGGAATGACCAGGGAGTTCATGGATCGGGTAGATTGCAAAACCCCGTGTATCTGCAGGCTTTCTCCCGCCATTGCCGCTTCAACTACCGGCAGATCCGAGGCGGTGCGAACATCCTCCACCCCTGGAAGAAGCCCCTGGTTCAGTGCTCTTT
>SKVS01000333.1 GCA_007129335.1 Spirochaetaceae bacterium | reverse complement strand
GCAGGAAATTGAGGAAATTATATGAGGCTTGGCCGGCTCACATAATCATTGCTCCTGAGCAACATTCGAACATACTGCGCCCGCTTATAGGTTGATGCAGCAGGATTCTTTGCCTCGGAAAGGGTTCCCTTGAAATCATCCAGACTGGCGTATCCTTTGGAATCCATCCACTGGGTAATACCATCGAGAATAGTATTTATTTGACCAATTTTGTTCAGGTACAGGGTCGAAACAACCTGGAAAACATCGGCTCCTGCAAGAAGCATTTCCACAGCTTCCTTGGAAGTGTGAATTCCATTGGAGGCACACAGGCTCGGTTTGATCTTGCCATGGAGCATGCTGACAAACCGCAGGGGCAGATTGTGGTCGGCAGAACTGGTTAAATTGAAGGGATAACTGCTAACCTGAGTATCAATATTGATTGCAGGATGAAAAAAGCGATTAAACAGGACAAGACCATCTACTCCTGCAGCTTCCAGTTTTTTCATGAAGCTCACTGGGCTGGTGTACATAGGACTGAGTTTTACCGATACGGGTATTTTTACTGCTTTTTTTACTGCTTTAACTGCTTCTATTTGTTGATTTTCAAGGGCTTGACCATCTGCTTCCAGATCATCGGGCAGGGCAAAGAAATTCAATTCCAAACCATCTACCCCTGTCTCGGCTAATTTAACCGCCCAATCGGCCCAGGTTTGGGTATTCATTGCATTCAAACTGGCAATTACCGGAATAGAAACGCTCTCCTTCGCCCGTTGGGTCCACATGAGGTGTTCCTCCGGCCCTGCGTGTTCAGCCTTGGGGAAAATGGTGGTCATTTCTGCATGCCAATTGTCATACAACTCAAGATCCTCATCGTGGGCATAGCGCTGATAGGCTACCTGCTCCTCGAACAGACTCTTAATAACAAGGGCACCTGCACCCTTTTCCTCAATTTTCCGAATTGCATCCATATTACTGGTTAGACTGCACGCCCCGACAATGAGGGGATTCTTTAATGGGATTCCCATATACTTGGTTGAAACATCGGCCATTCGCTACTCCTTGCTCGATAGATTATGCTCTTTCTATAGAGTATGTCCACAAGCCTCATTAGTCAAATGTAATAGCTCAGCAATAATCAAATGCGATTGATTAATTCTGTTAACTACCCTAGTATTTGGCCCATGGAAACATGTATAGAAATAAAAAATATGTCTTTTTTTTATGTGAATGATGATGCACCTGCTGATATGGCAGAACTTACCCTGGAGGATATTACGGTACTTTTTACCGACTTTACCCTTTCCTTTCCCCAAGGTGTAACCTCGGTACTCGGGGAAAACGGTATTGGAAAATCGACCCTGCTCCTGCTGGCAGCAGGACGCCTGCTTCCGGTCAATGGCTCGGTTACCATATTAGGAACAAACACATCCGAGTTCTCCCGGGCTCATGAAGCACCTGAGGTAGAAGGCGAACGGAACAAACTTGTAAGCTTCGTGTACCAGAACATGGAGTTTGAAACTCCCCTACCCTTGGGTGAAGTCTTATCCACAGTGTATGAAAACGGATTTCATGGCCCTGAATCATCAGGTTTAATGGATGAATTAATTCGGGTATTTGATTTGACTGATGAACTAAACCGTCCCACCCAGTCTCTGTCGAAGGGCGCAATGCAACGGGCAGTCATTGCCATGGCACTGCTGTACGGAAGCAAAATCATAATGATGGATGAACCGGTATTTGCCATGGAAGAACCCCGAAAAGAAGCGGTTATGAAGTATATTCAGGACTACAGCCACCGAACCGGCACCCCGATTATTTTTACTGCCCACCAGTTGCATTTATGCCAGGAGTATTCTGACACCATGATAATTCTGCGAAAAAATCCAGATGATGGTCAGCTCCCCTACATTATGGGTCCCACCAAGATGGTTTGCACCAAGGAGAATCTTGAGGCTGCGTATCGGGTACCCATGGAGACCCTACAACAAAAGGAGCATTTGTACCGGGAGATGTTGTTGAAAAAAGGGTTTCCGGGAAAAGTTTGATATAGACCGAAGAAAGGATTATGCTTCGAAGTCCGGAGGCACCCCATGACCAGAAAGCAAATTTCTATGACCCACAGGCAAATCCACAATGTCATTCCATTCCTAACGCTTACTAGTATTCTGTTCCTTGGCTTTTCGGGTCCTTTGTACGGTCAAATGGATATGCTTCCCCAAATTTTCCGAACCCTGCCCCCGGAAATTCAACAGGGAATTCCCGGAGAAATGACCTACCAGGAATACCGTTATTTGAACAGGAATGTGGATTTTTTTACCATGTTCATGTCTATGTGGGTACCGGGTTACGGACTGTTTCAAGTCGAACGTCCCGAATTGGGCTGGACAGTAGCCGGCATTCGAACTGCTGGTTACGGCCTTATGGCAGCTGCCATGTACCTTCAGTGGCAGGATCTGGCAAACCTGTACCAGGTCGAAACCCTTGGGGTCGATGACTTTAATCAGGTAAAAAATAATGCCCTACTTATGGCCACAGGCATTATCATGAACGGAATAGGCTGGGCAGCCGATGTAATGGGTGCCTACCATTTTGCAAAGGCCGATAAGGATTTTGTGCTCTACCGCTATGGAATTTTGGAGAACATACAATCCCCCATTACCGAAGAAGAAACCCTTATACAATACATTCGAGCAATGATGTTCCAGTCAAGCCCAAAGGAAAACCGGGTACTTCAGGATGTCCAACTGAATATTCAGCTGTACCGCAGGCTGTATGCCCTGGGTGAATACCGTTCAGAAGTTGAACACTATCAGGCAGTGGTGTACGAGCAACAGGGATTACGTTCTGAAGCTCTGCTGAGCTACTTACAGCAGATTCACTGGTATCCCCACAGTCAGTACTCGTACCTTTCGGCAAAGGGTTCGGTGTCCCTGCTCCAGGACTTTTTGAACCTGGAACCCGGGGATTGGGAAATACTTATGAACATGATTCGGCATACCATTTTTGATGTAACTGATGAGCCCCATGGGGCAGATAGCTTCAATGGCTCTGTTGGCTCTGTTGGCTCTGTTGGCTCCGTTAGTACCGGTGGCACCGATTTAAGCAACATGACCGAATCGTGGGATACCAGAATTAGTCATTATTTTGAACAACTAAGCAAAATTACCAACCCGGGAATACTGAGGGCATCCATTGCTCCTGCCCTTGAATTAACAATTACCAATCCCCTTTCCTACCCTGCTGCTGCAGGTCTGCTGTATGCTGCCCAGGTATTTGAAAAACTGGAACAGCCCGGAAATGCAATTACAACCTATACCCAACATGCAACCCTGTACCCCCAGGAGGAATCAGCACCCTATGCTCTTTTAAGATCTGCTTATCTACTGAAAAACCTTGGCTATACAGATACCGCTG
>SKVS01000233.1 GCA_007129335.1 Spirochaetaceae bacterium | reverse complement strand
GTAGTTCTGCTAATAGGCACAGCCCTACTGGGATTATCGCTGCTTGGCTCGTACCCCTCGTGCAGGGCCAAGGTTTCGAATCGATAGCTCATACTGACTCCTTTTTCCATCGTATTTTCTGTAGAGAGTGCAACAAAGGTTGTGGTAAACCTTCTCCCCTACACCACAGATAGGCGCAGTGGAGACAAGGCACCACTCTACCTGGTGGTTACCACAAGCTTCGTTGCACTCTGTATTACTTTACTCATCGAATAACCAGGTACTTAAATACCGTTCTCCCGTATCGCAGATGAGGGTTACAATGTTTTTCCCCTGGTATGCTTTTCGATTTGCCAGTTCAAGGGCAGCCCAAACATTCGCCCCAGCACTTATTCCCCCTAGAATACCCTCCTGGGTTGCAAGAGCCCGAGCAGTTTCACCTGCATTGACTGCACTGACCTTCAGGGTCTGGCTGATGAGGGCTGTATCCAGAATTTGCGGTATAAACCCCGGACCGATCCCTTGTATCTTATGCGGGCCAGGAGTACCTCCACTGAGGACTGATGATGTATCGGGTTCCAGGGCAATGATTTCTATGTCAGGGTTTTTATCCCTTAAAAAACGTCCAACCCCCGTTAAAGAACCGCCAGTTCCAACACCTGCCACAAAAACATCAATATTCCCCTTGGTATCTTCCCAAATTTCCCGAGCGGTTGTTTGTTCATGAATTGCGGGATTTGCCTCGTTCTCAAACTGCCGCGCCCAGAAAGCTCCTGGAATGGTCTGAACGAGTTCCCGGGCCCTGGACACCGAGCCTCCCATGCCCTGATTTCCCGGGGTTAACTCGACCTGTGCACCAAAAGCTTTCAAGAGTCTTCGCCGTTCAATGCTCATTGTCTCTGGCATGGTCAGGATAACCTTGTATCCTCTTGAAGCTCCTAAATAGGCAAGGGCAATACCCGTATTCCCACTGGTAGCCTCAACAATTGTAGATCCGGGCTTGAGCAAACCCCTTTGTTCAGCATCATTGATTATTGCCAAAGCAATGCGATCCTTAACCGAACCCATAGGGTTCTGGCTTTCTAACTTCACCTGAACAGAACCGTATGCATTCCGGGTTAATCGGTTCAGGGATACCAGGGGTGTACTCCCGATTATCTGATCGATACTGGTAAAATGGGCCATGGTTACATCCTTTACACGAGCCCAGACAGCTATTGATAAACGCGGGCTATTGGGACATCAAGTATTCTCCTTGCAAATTAACCTTCTCATGTGAGTATGTCAAGTTTAATTATCCAAAATCATGATTTCTACCCGTCTATTTCGAGCCCGTCCCTCCTCGGTGGCGTTATCACCTACAGGATCTTGCGCTCCAAGGCCTTGAAACATTATTTGATCCCTGTTCCGGGCACCTATATCCAGGAGGTACTGACCCACAACCATTGCCCGAAGTTGGGATAACTCCTGCCTCCCCTGAGCTGTTCCGGCGAGGGCGGTGTGACCGGTTACAAGAATATCCCGATCAGGAAACAAGTCAAGAATAAGTCCAATTTGATCGAGTTTAGTTTTTTCCCCAGGTATTAATGCTGCACTGTCAGGCAGAAATTGAATATTGTCGAGTACCAGGGCAATACCCTGGTCGGTAACTCTGACCCCAACGTTAGATAGATTCCTTTCATCGATTTCCTTTTCCAGGGTTGCCACTGTTTCCTGCCTGTCCATGGGTTGGGAATCTATGACCCGGGCTTCCGCCGTTCCCCGAAATGTCAAAATTGTTCCATCATTCAAAATGAGGGAAAGTTCGTATTCGTCCTGGTAAGAATGGGGCCTGCCCTGTTCATTATCCCACCACAGGAGTTGGGAGCTGTATCCGGTTATAAGCCTTGGATTTGTTCGGGGGAGGGATGGTAATCTTGTTGGGTAATACACCGTGTATTCAATTGATATGAGTTCTAACTGAAGTCCATCTTTCTCCTCTGTTCCCAGGTAATGGTAGGTTACAGGCATGGAGAAGCGAAAAGGCTCTTGAAGGTTGAAATACCCTCCACGCAAATCATGTACCTCCAAGCCCGGAGCTGACCACGTTTGACCTGGTGCCAGAGGAGTGGGAGGGAACACCGGAACGTTCTGAACCGTTGGAACAAAATATTGGGTACCAATATCAAAATACCCCTGGGAATCCCGCCAAAATTCTGCAGTATACTGTCGATCAAATTGGTGTACCTGGAATTGGTTTATCGATTCAACCGAGTTCTGGTACGTCAAACGATGAAATGCCCGCAACATTGGTTCATCCACACTCCAAGGTCGTGGGGCCGCAAGATCAGGTTTCTGTTGTTCAACCGAGTCTACGGTAACCTGGATTCGGTTTAATTGGTTTGACTGACCCAAAAATTGTCCATTTTCGAATAATTCCTGGTATACCTGAGATAGAATTCGGTATTGTTCCTGCGGTTGGTAGGAATAGCGGAAGATGATTCCCCGGGATTCTGCCTGGAGGTTCAATCCTGAAAATGCAAAGATTAAACATAGGAGTAAAACCGGTCCTAGGCCTCTGGAGGTTCGGAGTGGAAAACGGGTTGTTCTGGAAATATTGAAAGCAGACATTCTGGGCAGTTCCTTTCTGATGACTCAAGGATATTCTACCGCAAAAAAAATGTTCTTTCACATAGAATGGTTGAATTTTTCCCTTATGAAAAGGTTGTACAGTGAAATGATGTGTTTATTACCCAGTTGCAAGATTGTATCCAACCTGAATACTCTAGCAGGTAAGACCTTGTTCTCCTGTGGGTTTACTCTTTAGATTTTTGTCCATTCCTTGACAAACCCCTTTCCCGTAGCTATGGTAAGTGCATTGGACAGCTTGGGGAGAACCCCGGCTATTACTATATTTTTCCAGCGCAAGGAGTACGCATGGGTTTTTCTATCGATGAAGCGGCTTTACAGGAACAATTGGAGGCAATTCTCCAGGATATTCACGAGAATATTGATATTGATGAGCTGAATGCATATCGGAAAGTTTTCCGGAAAAATGTTTCTTTTTTTCACCGCAGCTATGTGGCGGCATATTTATTGAAAAATCTCAAAGCCGGAAGCATACGCCCCGGAATTCGCAGATCGACCCGCACCGATCTGGTTACCCTTTTTGTGGGCATAGGCAAGAGTAGAAGGGTGTACCCTAAAGACCTTGTCGGTCTTATTCTCGATACTACATCAACCCAGAAGGACGACATTGGAAGTATAAAAATCCTGGATAATTATAGTTTTGTCGAGGTGTCTCCTGAACACGCTGACAACATCATTGCCACCCTGAATGGCATGACTTATCGGGGAAGATCCTTGAATGTGAATTACGCAAAGAAAAAAGACTAGGAGTTTCGGCAAGGTATCTGAGGCCCGGTGTTTTCCCATCGGG
>SKVS01000326.1 GCA_007129335.1 Spirochaetaceae bacterium | reverse complement strand
CTGGGCTACTGCACTGCCGGTATCGCCGCTGGTTGCAGTAAGTATGACAGCCCTCCGGTGTTCCTGTTCCAAAAAGGTTTCCATAGCGTTGGCAAGGAAACTGGCTCCAAAGTCTTTAAAGGCACAACTGGGCCCATGAAAAAGCTCGAGGATCCGGTGCTGTTCTCCCAGACTCAGCAGTTTGGGAGAGAAGGGAAAGGCCTTTCGACACAGACGGGCACACTGTTCTCCGGTCAGTTCACCAGCTAAAAGCCCCTGGGTCACCTGGGAAGCTATGTCAATAAAACTCGATTCAGGGGTAAAGGAAAGGAAAAGTTCATGGAGATCGGGCATCTGTTCAGGAATATAGAGTCCCCCATCGGGGGCAAGACCCTGGAACAGGGCTTGACGAAAACTAACCCTGTGATTTGTTTCTCTTGTGGAAATACAGTTCATTCACTCATCCCCTTCCTGGCCAAAGAAGCCCTGGTGAATAGCCTGTAAGGCCTTTGCATGATCCCGGGAGTGGATGACCAGGCTTATATTCATTTCCGAGCTTCCCTGGGCAATGGCAATGACATTAATGCCCTGATTGCCTAGACTATAAAAGAGTTTTCCCGAAACACCGGGGGTACCCCTCATACCGCCGCCGATTATGGAAACCACCTCCAGGTCGGGAGTTACCTCTATGTCCTGAACCTGTTTTACCCGGAGTTCATGGTCCAGCTCGGTCCTGAGTACCCGTTGCGCCAAATCCGCTTCTTCCTGGCGAATAACTACACAGATGGAGTGTTCGCTGGATGCCTGGCTTATCATGATAATGTTAGCATCGCATTTGCCCAGGGTGCTGAATATCTTACCCGCAAGGCCCTTACTTCCCAGCATTCCCCCGCCAATAATGTTCACCATTGCTACCCGGGGAATAGAGGCAATACCCGTAACTGCCGCATGCCGGGATGTGGATTTCTGTCGGGATATTCGGGTCCCTCTTACCTGGGGATTCATGGTATTTTTGATCCAGATTGGAATATTCGTTTCAACAGCGGGTAACATGGTTGAAGGATGAAGAACCTCCGCACCAAAATAGCTCATTTCCATGGCTTCATCGATCGACAGGTCGGCAATAACCTTTGCTCCCTCAACAACCCGGGGGTCGGCTTCCAATACGCCATCTACATCGGTCCAGATTTCAATATCCCTGGCCCCCAGGGCAGCCCCGAGAATGCTTGCAGTATAATCTGATCCATTACGTCCCAGTGTTGTGGTAATACCCCGCTCGGTGCTGGCAATGAAACCGGTTACAACCCCAATGGTTCCCGGAGAGACAGAATCGGAAAAGAACTCTCGAACTAGAGAGTTGGTTATAGCAAAATCCACCTCAGCACGACCATGGCTTGCATTGGTTCGAACGACCTTCCTTGCATCAATGAACAGGGAGGGTAATCCCAAAGACAGCATATACTGAGCTATGAGATAATTATTCATTCTTTCACCGAAACTCATTACCAGGTCCAGGCTTCTGGGACTGCACTCCCTCACCAGAAAAATACCATGGGTAATTTCCCGTAACTCATTCACCAACGAGGCTAAACCATTGAGAACCTGGTTCCCAAGACGGTCAGCAGCCCGGTCATCCAGGCCTTCAGGAGCAAAAAGTTCAGCTACTGCCTCTTCCTGTCTCGTCCAGATTCCATCGATTCTTTCCTTGTAGCTGGTATCGCCCGATTCTGCAATCATTGCCAGTTCAATAAGTCCATCGGTAATTCCTTTCATGGCCGAACAGACAATATGAAACTCGTCTTTAGATTCCTCTTTACGACGAATGAGAATGTCTACCATATGACGAATGCGTTGTGCATCCTTGACCGATGTGCCGCCAAATTTCAAAATCTTCATAGTGGGGCAACTATACCAAGAAACTTTCATGAAAATACAGGGCAGGAACCCCAAAATCCCACCAATTTCCCGGTTTTCCCAAGCGGTTTGATTATAAGTGCATATCGTTGACAATTCTGAAGGATTCCACGATTATACCCGGGTCATGTATAAGTATCGAATAGAAGGCGGTCATCCGATAAAAGGAACCGTAAAAGCCAGCGGCAATAAGAACGCCGCACTGCCCTGTATAGCAGCAACCCTCCTGACCGACCAAAAAGTTACCTTGCGGAACATTCCATCCATTGAAGATGTGGATGTCATGCTTCAGGTCCTAACCAGGCTGGGAGCGACGGTGGAATCCGATGAGGAACCAGGGGTTTACCATATTACCTGTCACAATATAAAATCTTCAGAAATTCCTTCGGATCTGTCCAAAAAGGTTCGGGCGAGTATTCTCTTTGCAGGGCCCATGGTTGCCAGAACCGGAAGAATTCAGCTGCCCCCTCCCGGTGGGGATGTTATTGGCCGTCGCCGTCTGGATACCCACTTCCTCGCACTCGAAGCCCTGGGAGCCCGGGTAGATATTGATGGTATATATAAAATATCAACAAACAAACTGGTTGGGGTGGACCTGTTCCTCGATGAGGCGTCGGTAACCGCAACAGAAAATGCCATTATGGCAGCAGTCCTTGCGGAGGGAAGAACGCTTATAGAAAATGCTGCAAGCGAACCCCATGTCCAGGATCTTTGCAACATGCTGAATTCCATGGGAGCCAAGATATCAGGAATAGGCAGCAATATTCTGGTGATTCAAGGGGTCTCCAAACTGTCTGGAACAGATTTTTCCATAGGTGCAGACTTCATGGAAGTTGGAAGTTTCATTGGTTTAGCTGCAGTAACCCGGGGAGAACTGACCATCGAGAACGCAGCCCCCCAGCATCTGAAAATGGTAAAACTAGGCTTTGCTAAACTCGGTGTCCACTGGGAAACCGAAGGGGATACCATTCACGTGCCCAAAGGTCAATCGCTGAAAATAGTCCCTGACATGGGAGGAATGATTCCCAAAATTGATGATGCCCCATGGCCGGGATTCCCTCCCGACCTCATGAGCATAATAATTACCGTAGCTACCCAAACCGAGGGAACCGTTCTCATTCATGAAAAAATGTTTGAAAGCCGAATGTTTTTTGTAGACAAGCTCATTGGAATGGGAGCTAAAATCGTTCTCTGCGATCCCCATAGGGCGGTCATCTCCGGACCTGCACGGCTATCGGGAAGCGAACTGGTTAGTCCAGATGTCCGGGCTGGAATGGCCATGGTTATTGCTGCCCTGGCAGCCGAAGGGCAAAGCGAAATCCAGAATATCTACCAAATCGAGCGGGGCTATGAAAATCTGTCAGTCAGACTCCAGGCATTGGGAGCGAACATTCAAAGAATACCAAATTCCTGAAAAAAACCGGACATACCTTCGTTCAGGAGTGTGGGTGTAATTCCCGTTGCCAGATCAAAAGCTCGTAGGCTTTTTGAATCATCAGAAAACG
>SKVS01000025.1 GCA_007129335.1 Spirochaetaceae bacterium | reverse complement strand
GCAATTTACCTAAAAGGGAGTGCAGGCAGAACAATTGGTGTACAATAAGAAGCATGAAACACTACTATCTCGCTGTTGATTTAGGTGCGGGGGAAGGGACGAAAATCGGATTTTTTGTCCCTTCTCACGGGGATTCATCGAACCTTATATCCACCCCGCGGATGTTACGAGAAACAGCCCTTGCTACCCGGGACTACGGTCCTGATTTCTCCAGCTATCTGGATAATCTGGAACAGGCAATTCGAGCAGCCATGGACATTGACCTGCCTGCAGAGAATCTTCGGGGAATAGGTATTGCAACCGCAGGAATTCTTCGCTCCGACGGTTCCTTTCAACTCATTCAGAACCTGAAACACTTTAACAACTGCAATCTCCGGCTTGGATTAGAACAGGCTTTCCGAAGGCCTGCCGCCATTGAAAACGATGCCAACGCGGGAGCCCTGGCCGAGTGGAGCATTCTTCAGACCGAATTGCTGTACTGGGTCTTCGGAGGAGGATGGGGCGGAGCATGGGTTACCCGAGATGGTTCCATTCAACATTCCGCACGAGACTGGGACGGAGACGACAGCTCCCTTCACTACAGCAATGAACCGGGATACGCCATACCCCTGGACAAAATAACCCTGCGAGGTCTGTTTCGGGAGGTAGGAGGAAGCTACGAACGTTTCGAGCAGGTACTATCCGAAGAATTAGGTCCTGAAAGTCTCAACGGGCCAAACAGCGATCCCAAGAGCCTGCGGGCCGAAACCCTGCTAAGCGGGCCGGGACGATGCCGTATTTTTCGCGCACTGGTGGGGGATGATGATTTTTATGAACGATTCCTGGACATCCATGAAACCAGGCAAATGAGCGACCCGGCAATTGCAGGAAAGCACATCAGCAAACTTTCATCTATGCGGGTAGAAGCGGCATTAAACACCGACAGACTCTATGGAAAAATTCTTGCCCACGGTGCCCGCATACTCATAAAACAGGCTGAAACTGGAGGACTGCCCGAAGGAAGTCCCATTTGCCTGGGCGGTAAACCAAGCTATGCCCTTCCCTATTTTGGGCCTTCGACCCAACGCATTCTTGGGCGATTCGGCCTCATGAACTACCTGCGCCCTTCGGTTATCGATGAACGGGGACTCAATGCGAACCTGGTTGGTGCAGGGGTCCTTGCCATGAAGTCTATTCAGGAAAATGGGGAATAATTTCCAATAAGGGCTTTTCAAACACCATAATCTCGGGACGGTACTCAAAATGGATAGTGTCAAAAGCCAGCCACCGTCCTCCCCACACAAAGCCCTCCTGCTCGAAGGCATCTACCACCTGCGACGGGGGAAACCAGAAAGCTCCGGCCGAAAGGGTCCACCAGCGGGGATACCCCCCCTCCAGGGCCCACCTCCAATAGGGAAACCTCCGGCCGTAATACCGGGGAAGAATGTCTACCGCAATTCCGTAGGAATGCATGCTTCGCCGCAGGGTGCCTGCAATGGGCCGCCAAAAGTAACCCCAAACCTGGGAAAGCTCATTCACAAATCCATTCACCCGGGAATGATCCTCTGCCAGGAGGTTTATTCTCTCTTCTACCCTGCCTAGGGGTTCGACTAACAGAGGATGAACCGACAGGGGCAGCCCCAGAAACCGGGTTTCCACCATGATCGTCCGGGCAGTATCCTCATCGGGTACATCGTAGAGCACATCGAAAAAATGCTGATTCCGCAATCGGGGATCAAAACCGTAGCTCTGATTCAATTCCTGTAACTGCTGTTCAACCTGGGGACTTATGTCCCGGTACCAAATGGGCAACCCCAGGGACCCACTGTCCCAAATTGGCAAATAATGCTCCTGCTCCCATTCGCTGTAGGGGTCAGATCCATTGAGCATCCTCCCTTCGGCCCAGCGAAATTCCTGATCAACAATGATTAAATACCAGTCGTCACTCCTTGCTTCCAGATCCATCGTCTTGTGGGAATAAAGACGCATAACCGCAAGCAGTTTAGCCAAGGCATCCGGTTCGGGGACCTCGGGTATTTCCGAGTCGAAATTGCCCGGGAGAAGGGTAACCCGAATTACCGGTGGAACGGGCTCGCTTTGAAGCGGATCTTCGAGCATCAGTTCCTGATCTGGATCTGGATAGAGATCTGGATAGAGATCGGGATAGAGATAGCCATCCACCAAAGGAGCAGTAGCACAGGAGAAGAGAGTAAGAAAACCTGCAAGGGTGGTCATTTTCCAGAAGAAGTTCATGATCCTTTTCATGGCTAACCCTAGAACACCCGGTAATGGCGAATAGACGAAACCCTTACCTGGGTGCGAACATCCGTATGATACTGCCCGGCCACAAGCCGGAACATCGGCGGATTGGTAAACGCAAAGGTACCGCTGACCTCTGCGGGTTTATCGTGGGTCAATCCCTGGGCATAGGCCCGTACTGCCAAAAGAGATGCCCTTTCCAGTGCCTGTTGCTGGCCCTGAATGGATTGGGCCATGGGTGCAGAACCCGAACCCGCAGAATCCCCCACCGAAACACCCAACCAGCTTCGGCGCAGATCCTGCTGATATGGATCCAGACGGTAACGGAAGGTAATTTCGGTAGTAAAACCATGATCCTGGCGATGTTCAATTTCCAAAGCCGGATCACCCCAGGGAATTTGACCCCGGGGAATCATTTCAAAATATTCCTGTACCGACCGGGCCTGGTCTGGCGGCACATAGGAAAAGGTAAATCCGTAAATGAATCCGGAAATCAGGGTTCGTGCAAGGTCCAGCAAATCCCTGTAAGACTGGATGTTTGGGTCATCAGGATCGGGTACCTGGCTTGTTCGTTCGTTACCTGTTTCGTTCCATTCCTGCCCCAGGGGAGGCAGGGGAACGGTATCCCGGTCGATCCACACGGTTACCCTAACATCCTCAGCAAGGGCTGCTGAATTCCCCCGGAAGCTCTGGGAAAAAGCCGGGACATTCATTATTCCCATGCAAAAAATCAAGAGGAAGAATGGGAGGAAGTGAAATGATTCGGGCTTCATATTTCCTTTATCGGCCAAACCAGTGTCGAACAGGATTGTTTCCAAAGCGAATGAGGAAGTATAAGTAAGCAAATCCAAAGCCCGCCAAATGGGTTAAATGGGCTACCCCGCTGCCCGGGCGCTGCAACTGGCTGAAAAGTTCGAAAAAGGTATACAGAACTACCAGTACGGAACTTCGCACCGGAAATATGCCGAAAATGAAAATTCTTGCATCGGGATAAAAGGCTGCAAAGGCGAACAGCACAGCAAACACGGCTCCTGAGGCTCCTAAGAGAAAAACAAAGGTTGTTCCGCTCAAAAAAAAGAACAATAAAGAGAACAATCCGGACAGAACCCCGGTTAAGAGATAGAACAGGAGAAATTCCCAGCTTCCTACAGTTCGTTCCACCTGGGT
>SKVS01000311.1 GCA_007129335.1 Spirochaetaceae bacterium | reverse complement strand
GTGGATCCTTCCGAAAGATCAGCTCTACCCGGACAACCAGACAAATCCAATCAAAAGGAAACCAAATGAACGACCACACCCTTCGTAACCGCTATACCTTCGGCCTGGGCACCGTAGGCCGGGACATGCTGTACTCCCTGGTGAGCATGTACCTTATTTTTTACCTGACCGATGTACTGCGCCTGAGCGACACCATTATGCTGTGGATTACCGGAGTCTTCGTTGCTGCCCGGGTGTTCGATGCTCTGAACGACCCGGTTATGGGTACCATTGTGGATAACACCCGGAGCAAATGGGGAAAATTTAAACCGTGGATTCTGATCGGAGCCCTGGGAAGCGCAATGTTCACCGTCTTATTGTTTACGGACTTCGGCTTTCAGGATAGGGGTTACGTTGTAGTTTTTGCCCTGGTGTATATCCTGTGGGGATTGGCATTCACGGCGAATGATATTTCCTACTGGTCCATGCTCCCGGCAATGAGTTCGGATCAAACCGAGCGGGAACGGATTGCTGCCTTTTCCAAGATCTGCGCCAATATAGGCTTGTTTGCCGTGGTGGTAGGAATAGTACCCCTGACCCAGGCACTGGAGCGGGCTACCGGCAGCATGAAAACTGCGTTTTTCATGCTGGCCCTGAGTATTTCTGCTCTCATGGTCCTGGGACAGCTTGTAACTCTGTGGGGGGTAAAAATCCCACCCCGGCCTGGAGTTTTTGAACCAACCACCCTAAAGGGGATGTTCCGGGCAATCTGGAAAAACGACCAGTTGCTCTATACAGGTATTTCCATGGCTTTGTTCATGATCGGCTACATAACCACCACCAGCTTCGGCCTGTACTTTTTCAAGTACGCATTCCGGAATGAAGACATGTACGCTTTGTTCGCCCTGGTTCTGGGCCTGTCCCAGCTGAGTGCCCTGCTGGTTTTCCCCCTGTTCAGCAAAAGGTTTTCTCGAAAAAACCTGTATACCGGAGCGACCATTCTGGTATTTGCAGGCTATACCCTGTTCCTCTTTTCCCCAATGAACATGATCTTCATCGGCACCGCCGGCGTCCTGTTGTTCGTGGGACAGGCTTTCATTCAACTGCTCATGCTGGTATTCCTGGCTGACACTATTGAGTACGGCCACTGGAAACTGGGAAAGCGCAGCGAGAGCATCAGCTTCTCTCTTCAACCCCTCATCAACAAAATGGGCGGGGCTATTGGATCGGGGATTCTGGGTATTACCCTGGTTCTTTCAGGAATCAACAGCGCACCAACCCCCGACGATGTTACCGAAACCGGACTTCTGATGATGAAATTTTCCATGATGGTTTTGCCCTTGATTTTTATTGTAGCCGGATACCTTCTTTACCTGAAAAAATACAAGATAGACAAGGAGCTTTACACCACCATTCTGGCTGATTTACAGGAACGGGAAGGCACGGGTGAGCAGTAATCAACCGGTAAAACTCCGGCAATTCGCCCTTCCTTTTTATATTCCTGCATTCATTGCTGCCACCGGGTCAGGTTTGTTACTGCCGGTCACGCCCCTGCATATCCGGGCCTTGGGGGCAAGTTTTGGTGCCCTGGGTTTAATTCTTACCTTCGCAGCCCTGGGAGCCCTGGCGGGAAACTTTATGACCGTTCCTCTGGTCAGCCGTATCGGCAAGAAAAATGCCATGGTTCTGGCCCTGGGACTGGAAATGTTGGCTGGGGTTCTGGGATGGCTCACCCAAAACCCCTACCTGTTTGCACCTATTCTTTTTATCAGGGAAATGGCCCACGCTATTTTCTTTGTGAACCGGCTGGCATATTTTCGGGAACTTGTGCCGGAGAAACAACGGGGCAGGGCCCTTTCTCTCCTGGGAGGAGAATCCCGAATGGGAACCTCCCTGGGCCCGGCAATCGGCGGCCTGGTTGCCGCAGCCTTTGGTGCACCGGTGGTGTTCCTCCTTTTTGCGCTGATCCACGGTCTGGTCCTGATTTTTGTACTGGGATTTGTCCCTCCTGATCCGGTTAGACTGGACGCTCTTCAGAAAACAGCCTCCCTGGGGAAGGTACTGCACATTATCCGGGATCATAAAAAGGTTTTCTTAACAGCGGGTATAGGAATAGTGGCTCTGACCTTTGTCCGGGAGGGGCGCAGGGTATTGTTCCCCCTGTGGGGCAATGCCATCGGTATGGCTGTTGAGCAAATTGGATTCTTGTTCACCATGAGCTATGTCATTGAAATGCTGCTCTTTTACCCTGCAGGATGGCTCATGGATCACAAGGGGCGGAAATACACCGCAGTGCCCTGCCTTGGTTTATTCGCTCTGGGATTCTTCCTAATGCCCCTTGCCCAAAGCCTTCCGGTATTTTTGTTGATTGTAGTAATGGTGGCAATAGGAAATGGTTTGGGAAGCGGAATTAATATGACCCTCAGTACGGACTACGCACCTCCTGATCAGGTGGTGGAATTCCTGGCAACATGGCGAATTCTTACCGATGCTGGAGCGGTGGTGAGTCCGTCGGTTATTGGGTTTATTGCATCGGCCACAAGCCTGGTGTGGAGTGCACCCGCCCTGGGCCTTATTGGGGCCTTGGGAGTAATCATCATGTATAAACTCCCGGAAAAAACCCAACCTGGTTCTGGCACAGGCCTGTCATAAGTATTAGACTTGAACCAATATGCACTTTCCAATTCTGGTAGCAGAGGATTCAAAATTTCAGTCTCTTGTTTTATGCGACCATTTAGAGAACCTGGGGTACCAGGTGCTCAAGGGTTTCGATGGTCAGGAGGCCCTGAAGCTCTACGAACAACATAATCCCCGGATCCTCATTACGGATATTGAAATGCCCATCATGGACGGAATCCAGCTCATTCAGAAAATTCGGGAAAAAGAGCTGAATTATACCCACATTACGGTGCTCAGTTCTCTGGAATCCAAGGATACCATCATCCGGGCCATTGCAGCAGGAGCTGACGATTACCTGATAAAACCTTTTCATCCCCAGGAATTAACCCTGCGGTTGGAAGCCGCGGAACGAATGGTCCGGGCACAAAGCCAGGAACGGATTATTCTGCTCATGGCAAAGCTGACGGACTACCGGAGCCCCGAGACCGGTTTCCACATTGAGCGGGTTCAGCACTATACCAAAATCCTGGCTGATCACCTCATGAAAAAGGGAACCCCCGGGTTGAATACCCGCATTATCTCAACCTGGTTCACCGTATCCTGCCTCCACGACATCGGAAAAATTGCTATCCCCGATACCATTTTGAACAAACCGGGAAAACTCACCCCCGAGGAGTTCGAAATAATGAAAACCCATGCATCCATTGGGGGCAAAATTCTTACCGAAGCTTATAACGAAATTGGAAGTGAACTGCTTCACCACGCCCGGGATATAACCCTTCACCACCACGAAAAATTCGACGGAACCGG
>SKVS01000020.1 GCA_007129335.1 Spirochaetaceae bacterium | reverse complement strand
CCTGGATCGGTCTTACACCTTGTGGATGTTTCTGAAAATACTGAAGGTATGGATAATCCCAATGCAAACCTCACAACACTGGGCAAGACTCTAAATACAAATTTGGATGCAATTCTGGCACCAGCCCAGGCTATGGCAATACGGTCAATGGTACCTCCCAAGAACAGAAAGGCAGCGGTTTTTGTTTGCAGCGATTATGTTTGTAATGCGCCCATTACCGATACTGGAGAACTCAAGGACCAACTGGATATCAGGAATCTACCGGAATCCCAGGTTTGAGAGAAGTAACATGAGGAGAAAATATGAATAAGAACGAAAAAGCTCCCTGGACCTTGGTCATGGGAGTATATGTACTAATTGCTATTCTGGGCACCATACTCCCGATGAGTCAGTTCATACCTGCATCGATCGACGGAGAATTCAGCGTCCAGGGGATGTTTCAGGAAATGACCAGTACCCGCACCCTCACCGGGATAGGGCTTGATCTTACGGTTGCGGTTTGGGCAGGTATTGCTTTTGGAATTGTGGAAATCAAAAGACATAAGGTACGTCACTGGTGGATTGCCCTGGTTGGGACTTTTCTTATTGGATTTTCCTTCAGTTTGCCTTTCTTTCTCTTCCTTCGGGAAAGGGCGTTAGCAAGACAAGCATCCAGCTGACTAGGACAGTACGCAGTGTTCCGTGGGGTTCCTTTTCGGGTTCTATTGTGAAGATAGTGCGTTGCTACAGAGATACCGGAGACAATTTCAGAGAACCTTATACTTTTTCAGCTCTTTCTGGCAGCGCTTGGCTGCTATCCGTCCGGTCATAATTGCGGTTGGTCCCCCAGCTGGACTGTAGACCCACTTCCCGGCTGTATAGACCCCTGGCAATACCGTTTTTACCGAATCTGCCATGCGGAACATGCTGGTAACTGCAGGAATTTCTGCTTCAAACGACCAGCCCACGATTGATCCTTCAGCACTTTTTACCATGTCGAATATGGATCGGGGAGAAGCAGAAAAGCTGAACAGAATCTTATCCTGTAACCCCGGGTAAATGCTGCGGGAAAGTACAGCGATGAACTCAAGCTCCACCTGTTTCTTAAACTCATCGTACCAGCCTGCTTCCCTGATTCGTTCGGTGAGTTCATAATCGAACAGCGCACTGATGATGAACCCCGTTTGACCTTGGGGAGCGGCTTCAGAATCCCTGAGAACGGGAATAGAGACTTCGAAGGTATTATATTGACAGAAATCTTTGAGCCAGGAGTTTAGCTCATCCCTGGTAACCAAATCCCACCGATCCAGGAGCTCTTTGAGCCTCCTGGTATGTAATTCACCCAGACCGGCCCGGTCGGGGGTATAAAACATGTGGCCAGTGGCAATTGCAGAAAAAACTTCCGGCGGAAGGTCCACAGCAGCAAAAACAGAAAAAACCGATTCAGCTCCCTTTTGGGCAAGAACCCGGTCTTTCTGCTGGAGGAATTGATGTTTGATGTTCCCTGTCAGAACAGTGCCTTCGGTAATCTGATACAGATTTCTCAAGTCACCAGCCCAGATCATGGAGTTATAGCGGTATTCCTGTCCTGAATCATCGGTCAGGATCTTTTTTTCCGGTTCAACCCGAATGACCTCGGTTTTGCAGCGGATCTTGCCACCACGCTGGGTAATAGCATCGGTCAGAGCATTAATGAATGCCCCTACCCCACCCTTGGGATAAACATAGTCGTTGTACAGGGCAAAATAGCTCAGGGCAAAAAACACCGGGGTATTCCGGAAGAAGTGCTGACCGATGATGTCTTTTAAAGCCTGATTATTCGAGAGCTTGTCCAGAGCTTGTTCAAATGGGGTATTCATGCGGGAAATGCGAATCATGGTACGAAAGAATTTGAAAGTCCAGGCGATCATCGAAGGAGCTAACACAAGAGGATTGTTCTTTTTCTTCGTAAACAAGGGGTTATCGACACCGTAGAGCACTTTCATGTCATTAATAACACTGCGGATTGCCCCAATAATTCCATCCACCTCGTGTTCAATGCCCTTGTACAAACCTTTCAGAATTTGCGCATATTCATGGAGGCTGCGCTCTCCATTGATCACCAGGAGTTTGTCCTCAATTCCCAGGGTTATGGGGTTAGGCAAAATGTCCAGTTCCAGTCCGAATTCCTTCATAAGGGGCGTAACCAGCCCGGCATTTACCAGTGCCCGTGCCCCTCCTTCGAAGCGAAAACCATCGCGCCAGAAGGTGTTCATGAGCCCGCCACAGTGCTCATTTTTTTCTATGAGCAGTACATCAGTCCCCCCATGTGCCAGGCTCAGGGCAGCGGTGAGCCCAGCCAAACCACCTCCCACTACGACTACTTCGTGCTTATTCATAGGTGTATTCCCTTTTCCTGGAGTATCAGGTTGGTTTTCTGCCACAGGGCATCCACAGCCTCCATATCCCGGGCAGGGGGATTCAACTCTTCTTCGGTAGTCAGGTGATAAAACAAATCGGTTTTCCCATTAATGTCACCCGAAACTCCCAAATAGTACAGGGCTTCAGCCGAAACATCCGCAGAATCAGAATTTTTGTCGATTACGTGTTTCTTGTACCACTGGTACAGTCTGCCATTCTCCTTGCCCGATTCGGTGCGAACTACGCCGGGGTGCATGGCAAGCAAACTCACATTGTACGGTAATAGTTCTTGAGATAGTCGGTGCATGGTCAGAATTTGAGCGAGTTTCCCTGCAGCGTACGCCTTTAACCCAGAGTACTTCCGGCGGATCCATTGCAGGTCATCCAGGTCCAGACCCCAGGCTGCAAACCGATACGCTTCTGAACCAACGAAAATGATTCGCCCCTTTTGGTCCTTCTTAAACTTTGGAATCAGGGTATCGGTAATAATCAGGGGTGCAAGATAGTGCAGGGCAAAATTCACTTCCAGACCATCGGGGGTCTCCTGCCGCTTCTCCAGGTGAACACCCGCATTATGAATCAGTACATCAATTGGTTGTTCGACAGTTAAAAGGTATTCTCCAACCCGTTGGATATCAGCCAACACCGAAAGATCAGCCAGAAAGTACTGAACCGGAACACCGTAGGTTTCGGTTAATTCCTTTTGTACCCGCTCAGATTTTTCTTTATTCCGGTTTATCATAATAATACCTGCCCCCATGGCAGCGTATTTCTGTGCTGTGTGGTAACCCACCCCCGCTGTGGCACCGCTGTTTACCACCAAGCGACCATCGAAACGATCTGTGCAGTGTGCAGGCTTCTTCCTCATATTGTTGATCATGACAAGAACGTTTGACCATTGGTACTGCGGCCAGTACCGCTTGATTGCAGGATTAATAATGTGGGACTCCTTCGTTGTTTGCCCAATTATAGCAGGGGTATTCTGCACTGGAAATTCCGAAAGGTTATAGTTGCGAATCAGTAAATAAT
>SKVS01000184.1 GCA_007129335.1 Spirochaetaceae bacterium | reverse complement strand
TCAGAACCTCTTGTTCCTTTTCGAGTTCCTCAATTGATTCCTCAATACGCTGAACTTCCTGCTCATCCCCTGCCTCCTGTGCCTGTACAAGAGCATCCTGCCTTTCGGAGATTTCCTGGGCAACTTGCTGTTGGGTTTCCCGAACAACCTCTTCTTCCCTTGCCAGGGCCACCCTTTCTTCCTGGATCCGATCCGTTTCGGTTTCTACAGCCCTGTCCATAAGATCAGCTATTTCCTGACGTTCGGTAATGCCCTGTTCAGGCGTATCCCGCATAGCTTCAATGACCTGGGGCGAAGCAACTTCATCGGCAGCAACACTGGACAGGTCTCCCATTCGGGCAGACAGATTCAAGGGAATAACGATCTGGGAATTACCCGGCCACTGGTTATATTCCAGGGCTAAACCAACCTTCTCAGGCACCAGGTAGGAAACTACCGCCTCATTAAACCGGGTTTCAAAACGCCCCATAGCTTGCCGATGTACCGCATTGTATACCGTAATGAACACACTCAAGGTTGTGGCATCCGAACGGGTATAGCCAAAAGCTGCTTCCAAATACCCGCTTATAATTCTTCTCACGTTATCGATATGATCCACTGCTGCTCCGGGAAGGAATTCCAGAACATCTGCTCCCCTGAGGGGTGAGTCGGATCGAGGTGGGATTCGGGTAATCTGGTATCGCTGAGCAAAACTGCTTGTTCCCGGGAGCAGGCTACCATCTTCAGCAACCCGCAAATCCCTGGCAAGGGATGAACCTATACTTCGAATTTGCAAGTCAGTCTCGAAACGAACTACCGGACCGGTATAATTAACAAATTCAATAGTTTCATTCAGAATTGTCTGCAATTCTTCCGTATCAACCTCAATAGCGAACAAGGCATGAGGAACAACCGTGTACCAGATCAATCCAAAAAAAAGAACGATATTGTGTGACTTCCGGAACATGGTAAAACCTCCTCGTAATGGTACCCTGGGTATAACTATATCCCACCTTTCGGGTATTTGCCCAGGGTTATCGTGCCTGTATCGCCTCCCTGACGCTTCGACTGGGATTGTGCCTTATTAGTGCGTCCCAAAACTCCTGGGGAAAAATACGGTTAAGAGCTTCAAAGGACAGCTTTTCCTTGAGCTTTTGAAACAACGCCAGCACCTGGTCTATTTGAGATGGGCTAAAGTCCCTGGTCAGATTTGTCAAAAACATGCCAATTCCCTGGGAATAGGGAATAAGAAGGGGCCAGGAAGTATGAGCAGCTAGCTCAAGAATAAACACTCCAACGTCTACATGATATTCGTATCGGATCATGGCAAGAAAGGGGTCAAGATGGAGCCACTGGACATCCTGCTGAGAAAGAACCCGTATTGCACTCATACGGGTTGTCAGGGGCACTGGTTGACCCGTAGCAATAGAGTAAAACAAAATGCGGTAAATCCCGGTCAGTCGGGTAATGGAAGGAGGGAGCGTGGACTGATTGAACTGGCGAATAACCCCATCAAACTCGGCAGGATTATTCAGCCGAGAAGCCAGCAGGGTATTGGGTCCCCGATATTCCTGGGTAATCTGTTGATGAATAGCCCGCCTGGTTGCATCAAAAGCATCCCGTATGCCTCCTGGTATTCCAACCTGGTAAACCAGAAATCTCCATTGGGCAGTAGTTATACTTACATAACCCTGGGGACTAAGATGCATTTCATGGGGACGAATACCCAAATCCCCAAAGGACAAGAGTTTTAAGCCCCCGGTCCCCGGTGAATCAGCTTCTGGAGAAAAGGAATACAGGGAATTTTCTCCAGGCATATAGTATAGGTGGTAAGGACGAGGAATCGGATCCTGGGAAAAGAGGCTGCCGAGAAATCGGGCTGATTCATGGATAGAGGGCAATACATCTATTCTGTGGGGAAGCCGGGGATAATCGATATTCAGGATTTCCACGGGCATCGAAGGTCGGCCTGTTGATTCTCCGGGAATACCAAAGGTAACTCCAAAGAATTTCCTTTCATCACCATGACGCACTGTAAGAAGGATTTGAGCAGGATGGGAAAACTGGAAATGTTCAATTTTGGCGTCCAGGGCAAGCTGAAATTCTATAACCTTCTGACCCCAAATATTGAACCCTTCTAAACTACCGCTTTGTTCATGAATGAGGGTCTGGTATGCTGGTAAGAACCCTTGAACACCCCCGATTAAGAAATCCAGTTCTTCGGCAGAAAGCCGGGAGCTTTGTAATCCCGTAGAATTTACTATGTAGCCCGAACCATCGCTTAATCGCAGGGCTGATACATCATGGTAGAGATGGACAGGAGGTTCAAGAATCCTCCTGGGAAGCAATTGACTTTTCAAGCTCCTTTGATCAATCCAATAAATCCGCCGATTGTTCGCAGTGAAATAGTAGCCATTTCTTGTAAAAACTGGGGGCAGGTAAGGCAGGCCAGAAAAAATCCGGTCCAAAACCGGTTCCAGGGTAATTTCAGGAACGGTATTGGTGTGGGGGTTCGAACTATAAAGCGGGGAGATAAAACACAGGCAGGCCAGGACCAGGAGGATTTTCATGACACTCCTTGTATTGCAGGTTCCCGAATTAACACTGCCAGAGTCTCGAAATGGGAGGTCTGGGGGTAAAAATCTATGATCCGAAGGGTTGCTATGCGGTATCCCATACGGGTAAGAGTGCCCAGGTCCCGTCCTGCACTTACAGGATCACAAAATACCAGGATTACCAATGGGATTTCATGGTACTGGAGGAAGGGAAAAAATTCCTTATCTAATCCCCTTCGGGAAGGGTCGGCTAGAACCAGGGAATATGTTTGGCTGTTCGGGTTCATGGCTTTTTGTTTTTGGCCATAGTTGTCAGGATTTCTTCCCAAACGTTTCTTCAGGTAATCTCCTACCGGGGTTTTGTACCCCTGCCCTCTTTCTCCATACAGCCTTCCGGGTTGATCATCCAAATCAACACCGTCAATCCACCCAACCGAATCGGGAAGCATTGACCCAAGTACACCCGCACCACAATACAATTCTAAACAACGGGCAGACTGGGTTCTGGGAGTGTCCAGAAACTGTTGTACTGCAAGTCTTATTCCCCGAATGAGCATTTCTAACCCGACAAGCGAACTTTGAAAAAAAGCCCCTCCATTCACCGTAATTTCCTTACCAAGCACGG
Source organism: Spirochaetaceae bacterium (assembly GCA_007129335.1). GTDB lineage: Bacteria > Spirochaetota > Spirochaetia > DSM-27196 > Salinispiraceae > SKVS01. The sequence continues at coordinate 253 of SKVS01000184.1, read as the reverse complement.
GTATGGTTATTTCTTCCGGATAAGCTGGAAATGTATCATAGTTGCGTTTGCCCGGTTGATTTTCAACGAGTTTTACTGCTGTTACTCCTCCCTTGAATCCGTAGGCCTGTATGATTCCGTCAAATGGTACATCTGGCTGAAAGAGTTTCTGAAGAGAATCCTCAGCGATAATACAGTGTTTTACAGGTACCAGGGCATGGGAGTCCCTTCCAAAAAAACCCCTTTGCATTCCTCTGGATTGGATTTGAATTCG
>SKVS01000045.1 GCA_007129335.1 Spirochaetaceae bacterium | reverse complement strand
CTGGTTAGGGTTCTTTCCTGAATGACCCGCAAGAGTTTTACCTGTAACTGCAGGGGTAACTCACCAATTTCATCAAGAAACAAGGTTCCTCGCTGAGCCGCTTCAAAAAAACCAATTCTTTTCTGGTTCGCACCGGAAAAGGCTCCTTTTTCATGGCCGAATAATTCGCTTTCTAACAGGGTTTCCGGGATAGCGCCGGCATTGACCCCAACGAAGGGTCCAGTACTTCTTGGGCTTTGGGCATGAATGTACCGGGCAATAATCTCCTTGCCGGTTCCGCTCTCCCCAGTAATGAGCACGTTCGACTCGGTCGGGGCTACCCGGGTTGCCAGATCCACAATTTTGGCCATAGGTCCGGTTTCGGGCAGGTACCATGTCCGATCATGAGAAGATTTTGATTGAAGCCGTTGTTCTCGGAGATTTTGTCCATCCAGAACACGGTTCATTCTTTGAGTCAGTTCATCGAAATCGAAGGGTTTCAGTAAATAGTCTGCTGCGCCCTGTTGCAGGGCATGCACAGCCTGGCTTACATCCCCGTGGGCAGTAATGAAAATTACCGGAATACCCGGGCCATGGTCCCTTACCCATTCCAGAAGTTGGATACCATCCATATTGGGCATGCGTACATCGCTAATGAGTAAATCGAAAGGGGTTTTTTGCATGAGCCCTATTGCCTCTGTTCCATCGCTGGCACCGGTAGCCTGATAGCCCAGGTCCTTCAAATGTTCCAGAATTGCGCTGCGGATGTTTGGTTCATCTTCTGCTACAAGAATCGATTGTTTCATGAGACATCATCCTTTTGATAGGAACAGGAAATTTTTGGTAAAACAAGCTCAGCAATACACCCATCTGATAAAGCAATCAGCCTCAAACTCCCCCCGGCATGCTGGGCAAGGGAGCGGGCCATGGAAAGGCCCAGGCCGGTACCCTGGGTCTTGGTGGTATAAAAGGGGTCGAACAATACTTCGGGATCTATCGTTGGTTCCAATCCCAGTCCGTGGTCGGTAATGTGAATGGTAATTTTTTGCCCCTTTAGGGAAATTCCTATTTCCACCGGATCCATTGAGCCTTTTTCCCCTTGGCTTTGAAAACCATTGGACACCAGGTTTTGCAGGATAGTTTGCAGATGCAATGGATCAATAAAGCAACAAAGGATCTGTTTGTCTTCATATTGATTTTCATGACCGTGCCCAGGCCGGCGATTTTTGAAAAGAAGCGACTGTCCTTCGGGAGGAACCTGATTCCGAACAAATTCATTGATCCACGAAACCAGCTCGATGGACCGCGGACTGCCGGTTTCCGGTTGGATAATCGAACGAACCTGGGAAATAATAATCCGAATCCTCTTGGTCTCTGCCTCCATAACGGAAAAATGTTCCAGAATACCCTGATCTGCCTTTCGTTGAGCAAGTTGGCGATGAAGATCGATTGCTGCCAGGGGATTTTGAATTTCGTGGCTAATAGTTCGAGCAGCCTGACCAAGGAGAACCAAACGCTTATTGGTGTTGATTCTCTCCTGAGCCAGAAGTAATCGCTGGGTAAGAAAACCAGCCAAAAAAATCAAAATACAGAGAAAAAAGAGCCCTCCAAATAACACCAGATCCCGGTTCATCAGTTGTCGGTCAAAATCCCGGGAGTCGTACCAGAGCAAAAACTGACGACCGCCGCCAGGATCACCCCGGAGGACACTTCCCACTCCCCCACCACCGAGCTGCCGATGGTAAATGACAACCCCATCCTCATTCCAAAAGCCATTAGGCTGACGAACCGGCACCGTTCCGGTTCCCACGCCCTGTCGGACCAGGACTTCTCCTCTGCCGCCAAGCATGACAAATCCCAGTACCTGTTCAGGAAGCATTGGCTGAATTTGACTTTCCAACGCATCAATAATTTCCACACTCAATCGATATAAATCGAAGGAAAACCCCTGTTGGTCGGTGTAACGAAGGGACTGGATGATACCAAATCCCCCAAGACCCACAGCGCAGGAAAGAATGAACCCCAGTATTACCGGGGTTCGCTTGGAAAGTATGATGGACTTGATGGATGATTTCACGGTTCTCCTTTTTCCAGCCTAACTAGCTACCCTGACCTGTAAACCCAGATTTCCGGGTTTTCGAGCCAGGGCTATCTTTTCGGTTACTGCCGATTTGCCTGGCGCTGGAAGGCAGCCAAGTGGTTCTGGGAACCCATAAGCAGCTGGTTCAGCACAAATTTTACATCCTCATTTCCTGATAATTCTATTGCTTCCTGCAGGTCTTGTATATCCATTTCTTCAATAGCTATTCCTACCTGGAATGCATCAGTCAGGCTGCGAGAACCCTGCCCAACAAAATCCTCGTAAGCACGGGCAATGTCCGGATTCTGATATACCCCGGGGGTTTGATCGCTGGGAGTTTTCAGTCCGTACCGATCCAGAAGGAATGCTAATTGATCCATGTGGGTCTGTTCGGATCGGGCAATATTGTTGAACAAAGGCAGTTGATACAGTTCACCGAGGGCTGAGTAAACATCCCTGGCCAGTTTTTCCTCTTCCCAAATATACAACAGCTTGGCAATTTCTGCAGTCTCAAGGGTTCCCTTGGGCATGGCATTCAGTGTTGCCATTTCGGTTGCCCGCTGAGGCTGGGCTTGATCAGAGTTTGCGCCAAATGTGCCTTCTCCGGCAACTCTTCCGAAACCACGACCTCCGCCAAAAGCTTGGTTCTGTGGTTGTGTTGCACCTCTGGACACATCTCCCCTTGGTGCTGCTGATTGCTGCTGACCATTTGCTGATAGTACAAAAGACAGACTCAGGAATACGGTTATGAGCATGATTTTTTTCATTGTTTTATCTCCTATTGGGCATTGTCGATTAATGCGCTCAGGGCTGTTCGAACCCTGTTGTATTGCAGGCCGTTCTTGTCGGTAAACTCCCGAACTGACTGGGTTCTTGAACCAATGGGAATACCCAGAACATTTTCAATTTGAGCCTGGGTCACGCCACGGAGCATGACATCCGCAAAGCTTGTTCTGCCCTGCCACACAAAGGGTTCGGATGAGGATGCGGGTTGAGGTGTGCTTGGTTGATTATCTTCCTGTCCGCCAGCAGAGCCAGTCAGATCAAAATTTGCATCTTCAAAGCGTATGGTCCTGCTTTCTCCAGAAACCCGGAACATTTCCTGCCGTTGTTCTTCGGTCAAACCAGGTCCCAGGGCAAGTACAACGTCTATTGCCGATTCAGGGATACCGGTATCGTCTTCCTTTTCGTAAGGGATGCCGGTCATCAGAGAAATGAAAAACTTCACCCCATCGGTGCCAATGTCTATATCCTCACCATCCAGGGATTCCATTTCTCCGTAGAGCCCATCAACAAATTTTGCCGTAATTTTGCCGGGGTTTGCTGCCTCTATACCAAATGCCTGGGCTATGAG
>SKVS01000058.1 GCA_007129335.1 Spirochaetaceae bacterium | reverse complement strand
GAGCTCAGCTTTGGCCGCCGGGAAAATGGCATCCATTTCTGTTTCTGTGTAGCGCTTGCCAGCGTAGGCAAACAGGGCTTCCTGATAGACTTCTATTTTTGGCATGTTAATCTCCTCGGCTTATGCATTTTTCCGTCTCAACCGAATATTCTCGATATTCGGCGAGAACAACTCCCGCAGATCGTTGAGTCCCAAATGCATAAGGGCCATCCGATCTATACCCAGACCCCAGGCCAGTACGGGCACATCAATTCCCATTGGCTTGGTTACCTCTGGGCGGAAAATCCCTGCACCGCCGAGTTCAAACCATCCCAGTACCGGATGTTTAATATGGACCTCCACGCTGGGTTCAGTGAAGGGGAAATAACCCGGGACGTACTTAACCTCAGTAGCTCCGGCGACTTCTTCGGCAAACATCTTCAGGAGTCCCAACAGATTTCTCAGATTTACGTCTTCGCCCAGTACAATCCCTTCTGTTTGGTAAAAATCCGACAAATGGGTTGCGTCGACCTGATCGTAACGGAAACAGCGGAGAACCCCAAAATACTTTCCTGGAACCTTTGCGGTATGCAGGGTCTTGGCCGACATAACCGTTCCCTGACTCCGGAGAATGAGTCGGCGGGTAAAGTTCCGGTCGAAGGTATATTCCCATCCCCTGCTTCCCGTATCCCCGCCGTTCTCATGGGCAGCTGCAACCCGGTCCAGATAGGGTTGTTCGATTTCTTTTGCCATACGGGGTTCATCTACGTAGTACACATCATGAATATCCCGGGCACTGTGAAACTGGGGCATGAACAGGGCATCGCTATTCCAGAATTCGGTCTCCACCAAGGGACCGTCGAATTCTTCGAATCCGAGACTTGTAAGCTTATTTTTGACCCAGTCTAGATATTCGCAGTAGGGATTTCGTCTTCCCAGGGGAATGCGTGCCGGGCGTACCTGGTAATTGTATGGCCGAAAGGTTCCTGTTTTCCAACTACCATCTTTGATCATGCCTGGAGTAAGTGCACCAAGTTCCTCACCGGTAATACCGGCGCGGACAAGAGCTTCGGCCATTTCCTTACCGTAATCCGTAAGGGAGTACAGGACAACCTCCCGCTCAACCACCCGAAAAGGCGAAGAGGATGCCCCCCGCTTTTTTGCCAGGCCATCCATAATGGACTGGTCACCTTCGGATAAATCCCCCGATTGGAGGATGTTTCCCGGGGCTTTCATTGCTCTGTCCAACAAACCCCGGGTCTCCTGGATGCCTTGCGCCTTGGTCAAATCTGCGACCTGGGCCCGCTTTTCAGAATCCAAACTCAGAACTCCCTGTTTAGCCAGTGAGCCGAAGGCCGAACCAATATCCTTGTTCTCCAAACCAAGAGCCTGGGACATTTCGGGCATGGTCTTTGGTCCATCGTTCTGAAGCAGGACAAGGATTCTTTCCGTTGGTGTTCCCTTTTCAGCGTATTCCCGACCAAGTTCGGTAAGCTCATAACTCAGGGTTGTGTATCGCTGGACTTCTGCAAGACATTCCCGGCCTGCAAGCCAACTGACAGCCTGGTTTGCCTGACCCAGTTTCCAGTCCAGCTGGTTTGCCAGATCCTGAGAATGGAATGACTCCCCTGACTTGAGCACAGAGAGGGTTTTTACCTCCAGAGGGTGCAGACTCTTGAGGAGTGTTTCGGTAATCATGGATGCTCCTGATTTAGTAGTTACCACCGGAACCCCATGGTCAGAACGGATCATTCGTTCCATGCCGGCCTGTGTGGCAAAAAAAATTGTTCCGTGGTGGTTAATACTTATCTGAAACTCTCAAAATTGTAAATACGCAATCATCAGGGCAAACACATCTGGCAAAGTGGTTCGGGAAAATGATCCATTTAATGTTCAGTTGTTAAGGTTTATCCAACCCCATTGCGCTATTTTGCCAGGTTTGATTGCCATATGCGTTTGCCCTGACACAATCCCGGACACCCTCCCCTCGGTTAGGGTTTCCAGTGGGGAAACTGTTTCTAATCCAGCCCTTCCCGTTGACGAATAGCTGCCATTTTTTGGTAAATATTCTTCAGCCTGTTACGTATTTTCTCCCCTTCCTCATCGGGGAGGATCTTTGCAATATCAGACATGAGAACAAAAGTCTGGCCAACCGACTCGGTTTTCACCTCTTTGCCTTTTTTGGGAGATGGTTTACCCTTGGCATTCCCTGAGACGTTACCCTGAGCTTTACCCAAACCATGAGCCCGGCGTTCAGCTTCCTGTGCAAGGTGATCCCGGACCTTTTGCATTCTATCCCGTGCTCCACTGGTCTCGAATTCCCGGTGAATTGGTTCCGGCAGAGCATTCGTCAGATCCATAAGATAATCGAGTAAACCCAGACTTTGTTGGGGATTGACCGATGGGGATTCTTTTTCCCGCTTTTTCAGGGGTTTTGTTTCTTTTTCTGATTGATTTGGCTGAGGCTTTGGTACCTCCCACACTGCTGGTGCAGGGGGTACTGGGGGTCTTGGTTCGGGTACCTCGGGCTCAGGAGGTACTGTTTCGAGCTTCTCCCGGGGTAGAGGCCGTACCGGTTCGGGTTCGGGCTCAGGGAGCTCATCCGGAAGGGGAAGAAGTTCTTCCTGATTCGATCGGGATTCCCACTGCTCATCATCTAATACGGGCTGGGGAAGGGGTTGCTCATCCTCCAAATCCTCTTGCATGAGTTCAGATAAATCCTGGTTGAGTAATTCATCCACAATTTCCAGCTCGGGCTCTTCATCATCCAGAACCGAGAGATCTAATTCTTCAATTGGCTCGGCTTCCCCATCAAGGGGTGAGATTTCTTCCTCGTCGAGGAAATCATCTGCCAGGTGAACCTCGCTGTCCTCCGGCAAAAGATCTTCATCGGAGACCTCAAATGGCAGTGTATCTTCATTTTCATACTCCTCATTGTCATATACTGCGGAGTCAAACTCTTCACTGTCTTTCACTTCTGAGTCAAATTCTTCCGGGAGTAATTGTTCCACCGGTGGCTCGTAGGGTGGATCCTTGGGCTCAAGGGGAATTCTTGGCATGGTCGGTTTTGGCCGGGGAGGATAGGGATAATGGGGTTTCCGGTCAGCTTCCTGTTCCCTGGGTTGCTTCGGCATTTCTGGAGGAACAGCTCTAGGTTCCTCCTCATCTTTGGTATCATGGTCGGGTTTGAGCTCGGGCCTGGGCTTGAGATCCTGAACCTCACTCTCAGGAACAGGAGATGGTTCAGGAGTAACAGGTTCGGGCTTCGTCTCTGGTTTTAGCGCCCCTTCAGGCTCAGGTGACTTGGGAACAGGAGGAGTTTTTTCCGGAATGTCCCTAATATCATCTGGGATAGGTGAGGGTTGCTCAGGCCATTGGGGTGGTTGCTGGGGCCATTGGGGTGGCTGTTGAGGCCATTGGGGTGGTTGCGGCTCCGGCGGGGCCGTTGATTT
>SKVS01000320.1 GCA_007129335.1 Spirochaetaceae bacterium | reverse complement strand
GGCTCTGGGTAAGGCTGGAGTATTTGATCGTTATCCGGTAGAAATTCTCGGTGCCAACCTTGCAAGTATTGAACTAGCTGAAGATCGGGGACTTTTCAAGAATCTTATGGAGTCCATAGGGTTAGAATCTCCCAGGTCAGTTATTGCCCATTCTTTTGAAGAAGCAATGAACTTTGCCAAAAATCAGGGAGTTCCTCTCATTATTCGGCCAAGCTTTACCCTGGGTGGACGGGGTGGGTGAATAGCCAATACCTGGGATGAGGTTGAGCCGCTAATTAAAAGAGCTCTGGGGGAAAGTCCGAATCACCAAATTCTCATAGAAGAAAGCCTGGTTGGCTGGAAAGAATTTGAAATGGAGGTAATGCGGGATAAGGCTGACAATGCAGTAATCATTTGCTCTATTGAAAATGTGGACCCCATGGGCGTACACACGGGGGACAGTATTACCGTGGCACCTATCCAGACTCTGTCTGATCGGGAATACCAGCACATGCGTAATGCCTCAATTGCAATACTTCGGGCTGTGGGTGTGGATTGTGGCGGTTCTAATGTACAATTTGCCATGAATCCCGTTGACGGGCGGATGGTTGTTATTGAAATGAATCCCCGGGTCAGCCGTTCTTCCGCATTGGCCAGCAAGGCCACAGGGTTTCCGATTGCCAGGAGTTCAGCCCGTCTTGCTGTGGGATTTACCCTGGACGAAATACTGAATGATATTACCGGAAAGACCGTAAGTTGTTTTGAACCATCCCTGGATTATGTGGCTGTAAAGGTACCCAGGTTTGAACTGGAAAAATTCCCAAAGGGTTACGCCGAATTGGGAACGCAAATGAAGAGCGTAGGGGAGAGTCTGGCTCTTGGCAGAACCTATACCGAAGCTTTGAACAAGGCTATTCGGGCTGCAGAGTTTGGTTTTCAAGGTTTGGAAGATTTATGGCACCTGAGCAACGAAGAAATCGAAGGTATGCTTCGGAAACTCCATCCCCGCAGAATTTTTGCGGCCTACACCGCCATAAAGCGTGGTGGCCAGGAGGCAATACAGGCAGTAAGCGACCTCACGGGTTACGACCCCTGGTTTCTTTTTGCCATGCATGAGCAGGCAGAACTGGAACACCTGGCCGAATCGGGTGAACTGAACCCCAGGCTGCTTCTTGAGTTAAAGCGCAATGGCTTTTCTGATATGCGCATAGTTCGTTTGTTAAACGGCCCTGATTCTTCAGCCGTCTTTCTGTCTCACCGGAAGAAGACTACTGTTGAAATGATTGAGAAACTCCGAAAAGAACACCACATAACCCCGGGTTACCATTTTGTTGACACCTGTTCCGGGGAATTTGAAGCCAAAACACCTTATTTTTATTCTACCTACGGAGAGTTGAACGAGGCCGTTCCTATGGACTCCCGTGGGGTTGTCATTCTTGCCAGCGGACCGAACCGTATTGGCCAGGGTTTGGAATTTGATACCTGTTGTACCCTTTCCTCTCTGGCCTATCGGAGGCTTGGCATCAAAACGGTCATTATAAACTCGAATCCCGAAACCGTTTCCACAGATTTCAATGTGTCCGATCGTCTCTACCTTGAGCCGTTGACACTGGAAGATGTGAAATCAGTTCTGGAAGTCGAAGGAATACGGGATGTTATTGTACAGCTTGGTGGCCAAACACCCTTGAATATGGCGGAAGAACTGGAAAAATGGGGAGCTCGTATTGTGGGAACCTCGGTCGAAAGTATCCAGGGCGCTGAGGATCGGCGGTTGTTTTCCCAGCTTATTCGAAATACCGGTTTGAAGCAGCCGGAAAACCGCAGCGCCACCAGCATGAGTCAGGTTCAGGCCTTTGCAGAAGAAATTGGATATCCGGTTCTCCTGCGCCCAAGTTTTGTCCTCGGTGGAAAAAGTATGGTTGTAGTGTTCAACCAGGAAGAATTGCTTACCTATATTAGCCGTACCGATGTGGAAATGAGTGAGACAAAACCAATATTAGTAGATCAGTTTCTGGAAGACGCTTTCGAATACGATGTAGATGCCTTGAGCGATGGAATTCACGTCTATGTAGCCGGCATCATGCAGCACATTGAGGCGGCGGGAGTTCATTCCGGAGACAGTGCGTGTGTTTTTCCTGCTTACGCTACAACCGAGGCAATGAATCAGCACATGATACAGGCAACCGCAGATATAGCCCGGGAAGTTGGGGTTAAGGGTTTCTTAAACATTCAGTTTGCCGTGAAGGATGGAGAACTCTATGTCCTGGAGGTAAATCCCCGGGCAAGTCGAACCGTACCCTTCATTTCAAAGGCCAGCGGAGTGGACCTTGTAGACGCTGCGGTAAAATCCTGGGAAGGCAAAGACCTGAAGGAACAGGGACTTATTAATGAAAAAGAAACGGGTATTCCTGGCGTTGGAGTCGGCAGGTGTATCGTCGGCTGGGCTGTGAAGGAAGCGATGTTCAGTTTCGATCGCTTCAGAGATACTGACCCCCTTTTAGGACCGGAAATGAAGAGTACCGGTGAGGTTATTGGCATCGGGGCAAGTTTCGGAGAGGCTTTTGCAAAGGCCAGTGCATCCACAGGGACCATGCTGCCGGTCAAAGGCCGGGTTTTTGTTTCAGTGAATGATTCGGACAAAGAAAAGATTGTACCCATTGTCAAAGACCTGGTAACCATGGGATTTGATATAAAAGCCACCAGGGGGACTGCAGAATTTTTGTTCAAACGGGGAATTCTGGCGGAAGTAATTTTGAAATATCATGAAGGGCATCCCAATATAATCGACCATCTTCAAGCCGGGAAAATCGATCTGGTAATTAATACCCCCTTGGGAAGATTTACTCAAACCGATGATGGTTACCTGCGGATTGAAACCATGAAAAATCATGTACCCTATACAACAACAACCTCCGCAGCCATGGCTGCGGTAGAAGGAATAAAATACCTGAAGACCGGTGAAGTTATTCCCAGGCCCTTACCGGTATAATAGATTATTTTTTGCTCTTGATAGGTCTAAGATTCAGGCTCGGAATAAGGATTTCCGAGCCTGATTTTTTATGGAGTCATTGTTCACGTATCCATCCTGGTTTACCGGTTTTCTTCGGGTAACTCTTCGTAGTGATTATTGTAGTAATACTCAAAAGAATCGACCAATGCTTCCCAGGAGGCTTCAATAATGTTTTCATTCACCCCTACGGTGGTCCAGTCCTCCACACCGTTCGTTGAGGTAATAAAAACCCGTACCTTTGCTGCGGTTGCAGATTCGGGATTCAATACCCTTACCCGGTAGTCTATGAGTCGAAGTTGTTTCAAGAATGGGTAGTGAGGTTCCAATGCATCGCGAATTGCTCCGTCCAGGGTTTGAACCGGACCAATTCCAACCGATGCACCCATAACTTCCCGTTCCTGATCTTGAAGAAACATTCGTCCCACAGTTTTCGAAGGAGCATCGCCTGTTTTATAAGATTCCAGGTGATAATTTTTCAAAT
>SKVS01000268.1 GCA_007129335.1 Spirochaetaceae bacterium | reverse complement strand
CGGGTTATCCAGGTAGCGATTCTTTATTTGGCTGCTACAGCAGGGGGAAAACATATACGCATAGGATATTTTGCTGTGTTGTTAGGAAGCATTACCTTTTTCAGCCTCCTACAACCCTCAGGACAACTTCTTTTTACAATCGGAACTTTTCCTGTAACTCTTGGAGCGCTCAGGCAGGGAGCGTTTCGAGGGCTAACCCTCATCGGCTTTGTCTTTACCAGTCTCGCTATGGTTCAACCCCATTTGAGTTTACCAGGAAAATCTGGAATTATGCTGGCTCGGATTTTTCAATACTATGAAGGGTTCAATCACTTTCGACGGGAATTCAGAGGACAGGGTTTTCTCCATACCATCGATGGTATTTTGACAACTATTTTCCCTGTGCAAAACATTCTCAGCGGTCAGGAACCCCTTGGTTCAGTACACCAGAAAAGTCTCCAAGCCTACCGTTTGGGACCAAATACCCTGGTGTTCGGTATTGGTCTTTGTATAGCCCTGAGCTTTATTCTCATGTTCCTCCTTGACCAGAGAGGTTTCTGGTTCTAGGATACAGTAATCACCTAAGAGAACCCTGAAGGAGGTTGGCCGTGCATAAAGAATGCAAACAGGATTTTAATCATCATTTTATCCGCTTGAATCAGGAAATTCAGAACCAGGGCTTATGGAAGTCCGAGGTGCTGCTTCAGGGACCTCAGGATCCTGTAATCAGGGTAGGAGATCAGGAATGGATTAACTTCTGTGCAAACAACTATCTCGGTCTCTCTAACCATCCGGAAATTATTTCTGCAGCAAAGAAGGGATTGGAAGACTACGGTTTCGGCATGTCTTCGGTTCGCTTCATCTGCGGAACCCAGGACCAGCACAAAAAGCTCGAACAGGAGCTTGCAGCTTTTGTGGGAACCGAAGATGCTATACTTTATTCATCTTGTTTCGATGCCAATGGCGGATTGTTTGAAACCCTGCTAACTGAAGAAGATGCGGTTGTTTCCGATGCATTGAATCATGCATCCATCATCGATGGAATACGCCTGAGTAAGGCCCGGCGATTTCGCTACGAAAACCGGAACATGGCCGATTTAGAGGCTAAACTCCAAGAAGCCCGTAACCAAGAAAGCCGGTTCATTCTTATTGCTACCGATGGTGTTTTCTCCATGGATGGAACCATAGCACCTCTGCCAGAAATTCTTGATCTGGCACACAGGTATGGAGCCCAAGTCATGGTTGACGATAGTCATGCCGTGGGATTCTATGGACCCCATGGGTCCGGCACACCCAGCGCATACGGTCTCCACGGAAAAATAGACCTTATCACCGGCACCCTTGGTAAGGCCCTTGGGGGAGCTTCAGGTGGATATATTGCAGGACCATCAGAGGTTATTGCCTACCTTCGCCAGCGATCCCGGCCTTATTTGTTTTCCAACTCTCTGGCACCTTCCATAACTCAGGCAAGCCTTATGGCATTAACCATTATTCGCAATGAACCCCAACGACTGGAAACCTTGTGCAACAGTACCGCTTACATGAGAAAAAATTTATCCAGTTTAGGGTATCATATCCCAGATAGTGACCATCCGATTATTCCGATCATGATCGGGGACGCAAAAAAAGCTGTAGCTATTTCTCAATTCTTGGCAGAGAACCGAATCCTTGCAGTAGCATTCAGCTACCCTGTTGTGCCCCAGGGGAAAGCCCGAATTCGCTTACAGGTTTCAGCTGCCCACAAAACTGAGCATCTGGAACGGACCCTGGAGATTTTCAAAAAAGCTCAGGCTGTATAGGAGTCTGTTCAATCCCGGGATCCCCTGACATGGTATCCCGTACTGGGGGAACTGATACCAAATGGCTTGTTTGGAGATCCTTGAGCACCTCTTGTCGGGCCTTTTCCAGCGACAGATCCGGATCCAGCCATTGGTCAAGGCCTTGAGGACCAACAATGACCGGCATTCTGAGAGCCGAATTATGAATATACCTCATTATTCCCTGGGCAGTGGTTGTACAAAGGGTACAGGAATTCCAAATCTCTCCATCGAGCTGGCTCTGTGCCCAAAGACCCGGCATGAGCATCGGTTGGCTTCCAACCAGTTCAACCCGGTGTTTCACTTTTTTCTTTCCTTCATGGCGCCACTCATAGAATGCAGAGAACACAAGAATACAGCGGTGTGTCTGCACAAGATTCCGGTAGGTAGGCTTTTGTTCCAGTTCTTCAATCCGGGCATTTGCGTACCAAATCTTCAGGGAAGATGCCTGATTTTTTGTTCTGATGTTTGGGGGAATGAGAAGCCAGTGCAGGGGCACCATAGATCGGTTCGATCCCATAAGGATACCCGGAATCAGGGGTTTTGCCATAGCATTGAGTTGCTCGAAATGCGGAAAGGGCAGGGGATCAGTCCACCGGGTTCCGGTAAATGCTTCGAAGGTATCTTTCGCACCCTGAGCTATTGATGCGGTATAACACACGGCTCACCTCCTGTTTTCTTTATTATACTACCCCATTCCGGAATAACCGCGCCACAGGAAAGTCTTCAATGCGGGTTGTGTACCGGGGTGACAAGAAATCCCTTCGCATACCCCAATCTTCTGTTGCCTGGGATGCGGCAATGCGAACGGTTTTGGGGCCGTACTTCCGATTCATTGCCTCAACAGCGGAGGTTATCCTCAGATGCCGGGGATTGGGATTGCGGAAGAAATCCTGCTGCGCCCGGGCAGCGGGCTCTATACCGAACAACAACACCGTGGTTCGCCAATATTCATGGCCGGAATGAAACAGTTCATCCAAAAGTTGCTTTGCCGCGCTGATAAGGCTTGGCAGGTAGGAGGTAGGTTCGGGAAACTCCAGGGATTTTCCCGTGAGTCCTGCACCGGGAAGCATGGACGATTCCAGGGTAACCTGTAGAATCCGGGCAGTGCAGTCCTGAGATCTGAGCTTCTGCCATGCATCCTCGGCATAGGCCGCAACCCCTTGGTGAAGTTCCTGCAGACTCGTTACCGGACGGCCAAATTGGCGGGCTGAGACAATAGCTTTGCGGTCCGGAGCCTCAATTACCAGATCATTACAGGGCAACCCCCTCAGCTCCTGCTGGAGCCGCCAACCAACTATGGTCAGTTCCTTCCGGACCCACCAGGGGGGTAGATTGCAGAAATCCCGGGCAGTAACTACCCCATGATTTGCCAGGAAGGTTGCGTATGCTCTGCCAATTCCCCACACATCAAAAATAGGAGTATTTCCCAGAGCCTGAAGTACATCATCGCTCTTTTTGAGAACCAGAACACCGGACCCCCTCTTGGCGAGTCTTTGGGCTATTTTGGCCAGGGATTTGGTGGGGCCGATGCCAATGGATGTGGGAATGAAGGTCTGTCGAAAAACCGTGGAGCGCACGTTCTGGGCGAAGGTTTCCAGGTTTTCTATTCCCCTTAGATCAATAAAGGCCTCGTCGAT